>NZ_JBKXTT010000010.1:0-144835 GCF_047017445.1 Marvinbryantia sp.
TTCAAGTGTGAGCAAATCCCATTCGCGAAGCGAATTTTAAATGGATTTGCGAAGGCTGCTGTGAACGGAGTAAACAGTAACGGAAGAACAGAGCGTGATGTATCTCAGATGATATCTGTAAACGGCTGCAATTTGTGATTATAAGCTGGTCATAATCCGGTTGCCCACCTGCATAACGTGTTCTTTTAATGCAAGCATGGCGAAATCTTTTTTTCCGCGTTCCAGATAATGAATAAGCTCCAGGTGTTCTTCGATGGCAGTTTCCTTATACGGATTCAGTGTTCCGGTAAGAATGTGGACGCGGATGACGGTTGGCGCCAGATAATTAAAAGTGTCCGCCAGAATGGAATTGTCACATAATGCTGCGATATCCGTGTGAAACTGCGTATCCAGTATGGCGTAGCGGTAGTCATCCTCCGGGTGTTCTTTCACCAGGGCAGACTGTACAGAGCAGTCTTTTTTCAGTAATTCAATTTTTTCGGCGTCTATGGGAAAGGACGCCAGCTCGATTGCCAGCGGTTCGATCCGGGCGCGGAGCACGGTGAGATTTTCCACATCTTTTCTGGTAATTGTGGAAACAAAAATATGTCCGGTCGCATCCTGGATGGTCAGCTTTTCATAGGTCAGCTTCTGCAGTGCGGCGCGGATAGGAGTACGGCTGATATTCAGCGCCGCACTGAGCTGTTCCTCCGTGAGCGGCGTGCCGGAAGGCAGATGGTTTTTCAGAATCTGTTCCCGGATCGCCTGGTACGCCTGCTCTTTTAAAGTGACGGTGCTGGCAGCTTTTTTTCCTGTTTTCGTAAGCGTTTTCATGGTCTTTCCTCCAAAAATGTATACATTTTTAAAATTATTTTAATATGTAAAATGCGAAAAATCAAGAAAAAAATTAGAAATTGGGTATTGACAATTCAAAAAAGCCGTGTAAAATGTATACCAAAAGACAGAGGGATAACGCAAAAGCCGGAGAGGATACCGGAGGGCGTAAACCCAATTGAAAAAGAGAAATACCAGTATGGCAAAGGGGCTGTTGCAAAAGCAATAGCCTCTTTTCGTTGCCGTGTATCCGAAAGGAGTTGCCGGTGGCAGCTCCTGCAGGCTCCACAGAAAAATCCGCAGGCATCATAGCCGGGTGCTTTTAATTTTAAAATGATTTTGGTGTACCAGGGCAGATTTCTATCTGAGAAGGGGAGGGAATATTGTGATTAATCAGGAAATGGTGGATTTGACAAAACAGCTCGTTCGTATATGCAGCATTAATTCTACAGAAGGGGAGCAGCAGATTGGAATGTTCCTGGAACAGTATCTGAGGCAGATTCCATATTTTCAAAAGCATCCGGAACAGGTCGTTGTAAGAGAACTGAAAAACGATGCGCTCCATCGGCGCAATGTCTGCGCGCTGCTGATCGGTGAAAAGGATGCGTGCGGAGACACCCTGATTTTTCATGGACATACTGACACGGTTGGAATTGAGGAATATAAAGGACTGAAACCGCTGGCGTGCAGTCCGGATGAGCTGAAGGAGGCGCTTGGCAGGCTGGAGGACCTTCCGGAAGAGGTGCGAAAGGACCTGGAATCCGGAGAGTATATGTTCGGGCGGGGCGCCTGCGATATGAAAAGTGGGGATGCGGTGTTTCTCAGTATTCTGAAAACTGCCAGTGAGCATCCGGAGGAGCTGCGGGGAAATATTCTTCTTTCTCTGAATCCTGTCGAGGAAAATCTTCACACCGGCATTATTGAGGGGCTGGACATTCTGGAAGAACTGAAGAACCGTTACCATCTTAACTATCTGATGGCTGTCAACAATGATTTTATTTGTCCGTTGTTTCCGGGGGATACGGCGAAGACGATTTATACAGGAGTAGTCGGAAAGCTGCTGCCCTGTTTCTATATACAGGGAAAGGAAACGCATGTGGGGCAGTGCTTTGAAGGATTTGACGCCGCTATGCTTGCGGCAAAGCTGACGGAAAAAATTTCTCTGAACTGTGATTTTTCCGATGAATATGCCGGAGAGTATGCCTATCCGCCGTCGGTACTGAAGATGAAGGACCTGAAGCCCTGGTACAATGTTCAGACACCGTCAGAAGCATTTGTTTATTTTAATTATTTTGTGCATAACAGCTCGATGGAAGAGATTCTGTCAAAACTGCTGGCGGCGGCAGATGAAACAATGAGAGATATGTTACAGAACATCAATGATATGAGCCGGAGATTTTGTGCACGGAACGGTCAGAGGCACAGTGACTACAAATATCACTGTGATGTCTGCACCTATGACGGGCTGTACCAGAGGGCAAAGAAGCTGGGAGCAGATGATGAGGAGATTGACAGGATACTGACACGGGAGCTGCAGAAGGGGACAGATAAACGGGAAATTCCCATTCATGTGATACGCTATCTGCTGCATACAGCCAAAATAACGCATCCAATTATTGTGTTATATTTTGCGGCTCCGTATTGTCCGCACAACACATTGCAGGGGAAAGATGAGGCGCTCATCAGTCAGATTATGGAAATTGCAAAGGAAGTAAGGCAGGAAACGGGAGAGGAATTCCGGTTCATGAAATTTTTCCCAAGTCTTTCTGACAGCAGCTATCTGAAAATTGACGATACGGAGGAATCGCTGAAACTGCTTCTGGATAATTTTCCCGGAATGGAAAGTCTGTATCCGCTGCCGCTTGCTCAGATGAAAAGGCTGAATATTCCGGCAGTAAATTATGGATGCTACGGAAAAGATGCACATAAATGGACAGAACGTGTACATGTTCCATATACTTTTGAGACTTTACCAACACTAATCTGGAAAACAATTACATATTATCTGAAATAAGGCAATGATAGCGGGGTAAAACCGGGAAGAAATAAAAAGTAAACTATCGCAGAAAAACGCAGAAGATAAGGCGAAAGGGTAAGCGCAGAAAGCGGGGACGAAATGATGAAGAGCATGTATGAGAGATGTATGGAGGTAATGCCTGCCGTTGCAAAACGTGCGACGACGCTGGGGGTAACAGGCTCTGAGGGAGCATATCTGTATACAGAGGACGGGAGACGGCTTCTGGACTTTGCAAGCGGAGTTGCCGTGAACAACATCGGATGCCGCAATGAACGGGTAGTTGCAGTGATTAAAGACGAACTGGACAATATGATACATGTGGGGCATAACGTCGTGTATTATGAATCTTACGTTGCACTGGCGGAAAAGCTGGTGGAGCTGACCGGCGGTGACACAAAGGTATATTTCAGCAATTCCGGTGCGGAAGCAAATGAGGGGGCAATCAAGCTGGCGAAATATGTCACAAAAAGACCGGGGATTATCAGCTTCCGGAATTCCTTTCACGGACGCACGCTGGCGGCAGTATCCATTACCGGTTCCAATGCGGCGTACCGGAAATATTACGAACCGCTGCTTCCGGCAGTTTACTGGGCGGATTATGCGAACTGTTACCGTTGTCCGTTCGGACAGAAAAAAGGAAAATGTCACATGGAATGTCTGGGACAGTTTGAACAGATTTTCCAGAAAATGATAGCTCCGGAATGTGTGGCGGCAATCATTGTGGAACCAGTGCAGGGAGAGGGTGGATATATTGTTCCGGAAAAAGCATTCCTTGAGGGGCTGCGGGCAATATGTGATAAATATGGTATTCTGCTGATTTTCGATGAGGTGCAGACCGGTATTGGAAGAACCGGGGAACTGTATGCATATCAGACCTTTGGCGTAAAGCCGGACATCCTGACCTCTGCGAAGGCGCTTGGCGGCGGGATTCCGCTTTCGGCAATTATTGCCAGAAAAGAGATTATGGATAAATGGCCTGCCGGAGCGCATGGCGGAACCTTTGGCGGCAATCCGCTTGCCTGTCGTGCCGGTCTGGAAACACTGAAGATAATAGAGGAGGAGCATCTGCTGGAAAACTGCCGGAAAATGGGAGCGTATTTTCTGGAAAAACTGCAGGCGCTTCAGAAAAAGCATCCGGAGGCAATCGGGGATGTGCGCGGAGCGGGGCTTATGGTGGCTATGGAGCTGGTGACACGTCCTCAAAAGCCGGATGCGGCGCTGACTGCCAAAATTCAGTCAAAAGCGCTGGAGCGGAATCTGGTGCTTCTGACCTGCGGGGCGGACCATAATGTTGTCCGTTTTATCCCGCCGCTTATTGTGAAAAAAGAGGAAATTGATTTTGCAGTCGCTGTGGTGGACGAAATTTTGCAGGAAGAGGGGAGATAGGAAGATGGCAACCTTACAGATGTATATGGACAGGAGCAGAATTGACAATATGTTTACTTCGGAGGTATACGGGGAGGTCTGGGGTAATGAATTCGGAGTGGATAATTCTGTGGGCAAAATCAGGAAGATTTTGATACATCGTCCGGGAGAAGAATTAAAACAGCTTGCAGAAGGCTCTTATGAAGAGGAGGCAGGAGCCCGAATTTTAAAAAGCAGGGACGGAAAAAGAATCCGCAATTACTTTAAGTCACATAAACTTCCGGATATCGGGCTGATGCAGGAGCAGCATGACCGGATGGCAGAAATCCTCAGAAATAACGGAATTGAGATTTTTTATCTGGAAGATCCCTCTTATTACTGGACAAACCTCACATTTACCAGAGACGTTGCACTGATGCTGCCAAAGGGTGTTGTTCTCACAAGATTTGCGATGTATTTCCATCAGGGAGATACCTGCATCACACAAAAATTTATGGCGGAGCAGGGAATCCCGATTATCGGGGCAATCCAGGGCAGGGGCACGGTGGAGGGCGGTTCCTTCTCCATGCTCGATGCGCATACGGCAATCGTCGGACGCTCGGTACGGATTAATGATGCAGGTATTGAGCAGCTGCGCACGCTGTTGTCTTATCAGGATATTGAGCTGATTGTTGTGGACATGCCGGCGTATTATATTCATTTGGATGAGGCTTTCCTGCCTGTCGACAAAGAAAAGATACTGGTGAGCACCTTCATTCTGCCGCACTGGTTTCTGAAGATGCTGAAGGAAAGGGGATATCAGCTTATTGAAACGGACATGGAGGACCCGATGCTGACAAACAACTGCCTTGCGCTTGAGCCGGGAAAGGTATTGTTTTCCGCTTCCGGTGTGAAAACCAGAAAGAATCTGGAAAAGGCAGGAGTAGAAACGATACCGGTTGATATTTCGGAAATTAACAGACTGGGCGGTGGAATCCATTGTTCCACATTGCCGTTGTGGCGGATGCCGGTTTCATAAATAAAGGGGGCGGAAAGCGTGAACAACTATATTATCACTGTGACAAGGCAGTTTGGAAGTCTGGGGAGACCGATTGCAAAAAAACTGGCAGAGGCTCTGGGTGTCGCATATTATGACAGAGACATTGTGGATATGACGGCCAAGAAGCTCGGTGTTCCGCTTTCTGTAATCGGAGAGCTGGAGGAAGCCGTCCAGGGGAGATTTTTCCGCATGAAATATCCCCTGGGAATGGGGACGACGGATACGCAGGATACCATTTTCCGCACGCAGAGGAAGATTATCCGGGAGCTCGCGGAGGAGGGACCATGCGTCATTGTGGGAAGATGCGCGGATAGTATTCTGCAGGAATATCCGAACTGCATACATGTTTTTATTTACGCACCTTACGAAAAACGATATGAAACATGTCTCAAAGAATTTCACCTGCAGCCGGATGAGGCGAAGAAAATGATTCTGGAGGTGGATAAGGCAAGGGAACGCTATCACAAAGCCTATGCCGGATATCTGCCCGGAGACTATCGTTACAAAAACATTATGATAGATAGCAGTGTGCTTGGCACAGAGGGAACGGTAAAGCTTCTGAAAAGCTTTGTAGAAGAGCACTTCTGCACACCGTGAGAAGAGCGAGGAGGAACGATTATGAAAAATCCGGTAATCAGAATAAAGGATGTATCAAAAAATTATGGCTCCCTGCAGGTCCTGAAAAAAATCAATCTGGACATTATGCCGGGAGAGGTGGTGGCTGTTATCGGTCCTTCCGGTTCCGGAAAGAGCACGCTTCTGCGGTGCATGAATGCGATTGAGAAGGTGAGCGGAGGAGAGATCTGGTTTAAGGAACAGTGTATCACGGACCGGCGTGTGGATTATGACCTGCTCAGACAGAAAGTGGGAATGGTTTTTCAGCATTTTAATTTGTTTCCTCATATGACGGTGATGAAAAATATCCTGCTGTCCCCGGTAAAGGTAAAGAAACAGCCGAAGGATCTGATGGAAAAGAAAGCTCTGGAGCTTTTGAAAAAGGTCGGGCTGGAGGATAAGAAGGATGTGTATCCGGAAATGCTGTCGGGCGGGCAGAAGCAGCGTATTGCCATTGCGCGGGCGCTGGCAATGGAGCCGGAGATCCTTCTTTTTGATGAACCGACCTCCGCGCTTGACCCGGAGATGGTCGGGAAAGTATTAAGTACCATGCAGGAGCTTGCCAGGACGGGTATGACGATGGTTGTTGTCACACATGAAATGGGATTTGCCAGGGAGGTCGCGGACCGCGTGGTCTTTATGGACGAGGGAATAATCATGGAAAAAGGAACCCCGCAGCAGGTGTTTGAGGAAACGCAGAACGAAAGGGTACAGGCGTTTTTGAAAAAGATGCTGTAAAGGAGGGAGCAGGATGGCACAGATTTTACGTATTTTATCGACATACAGAGTTTTGCTCTGGAATGGTACCAAAATTACACTTTTGATTTCCGTCATGACGATTATCCTTGGTCTGATTTGCGGAACGCTGATGGCGTTTATGCGTATCAGCAAATCCCCTGTTTTGCGGTCGATTGCGGCAGCTTATGTGGAATTCATACGCGGTACGCCCGTACTGGTACAGATTTTTATTGTGTATTACGGTTTGCCGATGATGGGGATAGAAATTCCTTCTATTATGTTTGGCGGCGTGGACATTTCACGACTCCTTTCCGGAACGGTTGCGTTAAGTGTCAACTCGACAGCGTATATCTGCGAGATTGTACGAAGCGGTATCCAGTCGATTGATATCGGACAGACGGAGGGCGCAATGGCGCTCGGTCTGAATGGAAGGAGACGCATGTGGTATGTGATTTTGCCGCAGGCGATAAAAAATATTATTCCGGCGCTTGCGAATGAATTTGTGACGGTGATTAAAACGTCTTCACAGGTTTCTGTGATAGGTATTGCAGAACTGATGTATGCGGCGGATACGATCCGAGGCATCAGCTTCCGTCCGATGGAACCGTTACTTATTGTTGCTGTGATTTATTTTATCATCACCTTTTCCCTGTCCTGCGTCATCCGCAGAATTGAAAAAAATATGCGCAGGAGCAGCAGAAGCTGACGGATATGCAGAAAAACGGATGGTAAGAACCGAAGAAGACAACAGATATGCAGAAAAATGGATGGGAAGAACCGGAGAAGACAACAGATATGCAGAAAAGCGGATGGTAAGAACGGCAGAAGAGAGTAGGTATGCAGAAAAGCGGATGGGAAGGGACGGCAGAAAATAACGGATGTTCAGAAAAGAAGCCGAGAGGGAACAGCAAAAGATGCCCGGTATCTCAGAAGCGTAAGGAGGCTGGAAATGAAGGTAGTGATTACGGATTATCCGGATACAATGGGGCGGAATCTGGCATATGAGGAAGCTATTCTGAAGAGAGGAATTCCGGGATGTGAGACAATCTGCTATCTGTACAGAGGAGATAAGGAAGAACTGAAGCGTCTGGTTTCGGATGCGGATGCGGTGCTGACGGCGTTTTTGTATTTTGATAAGGAGCTGCTGGACAGTGCGACGGGGATGAAATGCATCTGCTTTAATGCCACCGGTTACAATGCGGTGGATTATGAAGAAGCGTGCAGACGGAATATTGGAATTGTGCCAATCGGGGAGTATTGTACCGGAGAAGTGGCAGACCACACGATGGCGCTGATACTGGCGCTTGCCAGAGGGCTGAAGCATTACGGACATGACATTGACGATTTGAAACGGTGGCAGTATTATTCCGGACAAAAGCTGCGCAGAATCAGCGGAATGACGATGGGAATCCTGGGACTGGGAAAAATCGGAAGGGCGGTAGCGGAGCGGGCAAAGAGCTTCGGGATTCATGTGATAGCTTATGACCCTTATCTTCCGACGGAAATTGCCAGGAAGACGGGGGCAGAGCTTGTGAGCCTGCCGGAAATTGCAGAAAGGTGTCATATTATTACAAATCACATGATATTAAGTGAAGAAAACAGAGGATTACTGGATGAAAAATTTTTCGGCAGTCTGAAGCAGTGCCCGATTTTTGTCAACACGGGTCGCGGAGAAGTGGTAAATCATAAAGCGCTTGTAAAGGCTCTTGATGAGGGGCGCGTGTTTGGAGCGGGTCTGGATGTGCTGGCGCAGGAGAATCCGGATCTGGCGCAGGAGGAGCTGGCAGGAAGGGAAAATGTTATCATCACTCCTCATGCTGCGTTTTATACGATAGAAACATTGAAAGCGCTGCAGGATATTTCCTGCGAAAATGTCGTACATTATCTGAGAGGGGAGTATGACCTGGTGAATAGAATCGTAAACCGGGACAGACTGGTATTATAGATACGATACTTTTATTTATCTGGTAATTAGAAGCGGCAATCAACCGCTTCTGGTTATAAAACATTATGTGATGCCGGATTTTGAAAGCGCGCAAAAATCAGAAGGCGTCACGGGGCAATACTTTCGCCCCGCATCATTAAGTCAGAGGAGGAAAACATTATGAAGAAAAGAAATTTGGCAGCAGCGGCAATGAGTGGCATTCTGGCGGCAGCTATGCTGGCGGGCATTCCGGTTTACGCGGAAGGCACAACGGAGGCGGCAGGGGAAACAGAGATTACAACAGAGGCAGCAGAGGCTGCGGAGGAAACAGAGGCTGAAGGAACCGGAGAAGGAGGGCTTCTGGAATCTATAAAAGAAAAAGGCAAGCTGGTAGTAGGAACGGCATCGGGGTACCCGCCGTATGAATTTATAGACATCACATCTGCAAATCAGGACATTGTCGGCATAGATATGGAGCTGGCACAGGCGATTGCAGATAAGCTGGGAGTGGAGCTGGAAATACAGGATATGAACTTTACTTCTCTGATTTCCTCTATTCCGACGCATAAGGTAGATATGGCGATTGCCGGTATTTCCATTACGGAAGAGAGAAAAGAAACGATGGATTTCTCGGAACCGTATCTGGAAGCAGAACAGAAAATGCTGATTTTAAGTGAAAATGCGGATAAATATAAGACGCTGGAGGACTTTAGCGGTGAAACGGTTGCTGCTGAAAAATCTACCACGCAGGAGACTGTCTGCCAGGAACTGCTTACGGATTCCCCGCTGGTATCTCTGGAAAAAGTGCCGGATTGTCTGATGGAGCTTCAGAACGGAAAGGTTGCAGGTGTTATGGTTGAAAATATTGTTGGAGAACAATATGTAATAGCTTACGATAACATTGTATTTTCGGATGCCGAAACAGGCAAGCTGAAAACATCTGCAGTGGCAATGGATAAAGGCAACGAAGACCTCATGGAAATTGTGAATGAGGTAATCAAAGAAAACCAGGAAAATGGAAACTTTGATAAGTGGGTAGAAGAATACAGCGAAAAAGCTGCTTCGAATGCACAGCAGTAAAATCAGGCATATGTTCTGGCGGCTGGCACGGCAGGAATTTGTGGTCTGTGCCAGCCAGTGTGAAGAAAAAGGACAGCAGCATTGAAGGAGGTCACATATGAATGCGTTTACATTTTCTGTGCCGCAGAACATTATTGCGGGCAAGGGATGTCTCACAAAATTACCGGAGCTTGTGAAAAAGCTGGGTGCGGACCATGCATTTATTATTTCCGGTCCGCATTTGAACAGGATGGGACTGGTAGACACATGCAGGAGGCTTTTACAGGAATCACATATTCAGTCAGATGCATTTACAGAGACAGAAGGGAATCCTTCTGTTGAGACGGTGGATAAAGCGGCAGAAGCATTCCAAAGGTCCGGCGCGCAGTGCATGATAGCGCTTGGCGGCGGCTCGCCGATGGATGTGGCAAAAGCGGCAGGTATCCTGGTAAAATACGGGGGCAGTATTACAGAATATGAGGGCGGCGGAAAGGTACCGGGGAAAATTGTTCCGCTGATTGCAGTGCCGACTACGGCAGGCACCGGCTCGGAGGTGACAGCCTTTTCCGTAATTACGGATTGCAGCAGAAATTATAAATTAACGGTTTTCAGTTATGAGTTAATTCCGGAGTATGCGCTGCTGGATCCGGAGCTGCTGGTTTCCGTACCGTCGAATGTTGCGGCAGCTTGCGGTGTTGACGCGATGGTTCATGCAATAGAAGCTTATATCTCGACAGCGGCGTCCCCGTTTTCTGATGCTATGGCGGAAAAGGCGCTGGAGCTGATTGGCGGGAATATACGAAGATATGTGGCAAACAGAAAAGATGAAGAGGCAGCAGCCGCTATGCTAAGCGGCTCTATGTTTGCGGGCATTGCTTTTTCCTGGGCAAGACTCGGAAATGTACATGCGATGAGCCATCCGGTAAGTGCGATGTATCATGTACCGCACGGAGTGGCGAATGCGATACTGCTGCCGGTTGTTATGGAATATAATGCTCTGGCGGATCGGGGAAGATATCGGAAAATATACAGTTATATTACCGGTAAAAATGTGAAAAAAGAAGAATTTGAACCGCAGATGCTGGCAGAAGCGCTCCGGGAGCTGAACAGGGAACTGGGAATTCCGGAATCTCTGCGGAAAGCGGGGGTCGGGGAGGACCGGATAGAAGCGATGGCTGCTGACGCAATGAAGAGCGGAAATATCCTGGTAAATCCAAGAAGCACGGAGCAGAAGGATGTGGAAATGCTGTACCGGAAAACATTATAGGAGACCTGAAAACCAGCAGAATATGTGATAATTTGGACAGGATTGCGATTGTTCAGGCGTCAGCCATGCAGGTCTGAGCTGTAATACAAAGTGTGATTTTACAAAGAATTCACAGAAAATTGATTGTTTTTCTCTGGATAATCATGTAAAATAGAAATGTGCAGTATGGTTCGGGATTTCCGGATTATACGGCACATTGGTATAAAAATGACACTTTGTTACAGGAGGTATGTATATGGATAATGAATATATCACATTTACAATAGGTAAGAAAAAACGGATTGCCCTGATCGCGCATGACGGCAAAAAAATGGAACTGATTGAGTGGTGCCAGAAAAATAAGAGTATTTTGCAGAATCATTTCCTTTGCGGCACCGGTACAACTGCGCGGATGATTTCCGAGTACACGGACCTTCCGGTAAAGGGGTATAACAGCGGCCCTCTCGGCGGAGACCAGCAGATCGGTGCAAAAATCGTAGAAGGAAATATTGATTTTGTAATTTTCTTTTCTGATCCGCTGGAAGCACAGCCGCACGACCCGGATGTAAAAGCGCTGCTTCGTATTGCACAGGTGTATGACATCCCGATTGCCAATAATCGTGCGACTGCAGATTTTATGATTACTTCAAAATTTATGGATGAGGAGTATGAGCATCAGGTAATTAACTTCCGTCAGAAGGTAATCGACCGTGCAAATACGCTGTAGTTACTGCAATTTTTAAAGATAGCTTTTTAAATCCCGGCAGAGCTTTTCTTCAATATCAATCAGACGGTTGCAGATATCCTTCGAGGAATGGTCGGCAGCCGGATATTGGTTTAAGTATTTATGGAGTGTTTTGATTCCCATATTGCAGCCATCGGTCATCAGGTCGGCAACAGTTGCATCGCTTTCTTCCATGCCGAGCTTCATGGTAGTTTTCAGCCATGCCATGCCTTTGGCTACATTACCGGGTTCTTTTTCTTCACTGTGATGCTGTTCCAGAAGCGTGTGGATATCATCACATAATTTTTCGTGATGGCTTTTACTTTCTGATAATAATTTTCTCATGCTGGAATCTTTCACCTTATCCAGCACATCTTCAATAGAGGATACTGCCATTTTTGAACCGGCATTGCATTCTTTTAGCAGACAGATAGTATCCCTTGTTTCTTTCTTTTCCATAAAGCCGTCAATCCTTTCCTGTTTCTTAAATTTTATGTAACCACCCGGTCATGCTGCAGAAACAGATGTGCCGCGCATAACTGTGAAGTTACCGTTTGATTCCCGCGGGGGATTTGAATATTATTATCTCCCGCCGGCGGATAAATATACATTCCAGATGATGATACTGGCGCTGACGGAAAAATATGCATTCTGGATGATGTTACTGGCGCTGACGGAAAAATATGCATTCTGGATGATGTTACTGGCGCTGGCAGAAAAATATACCTTCCGGATGATGATACTGGCGCCGGAGGATGCAGAGAATACTGGATCATATGGACAGTGGCGCCGGAGTATACAGGCACTTGCATTTTATGTGAAATTGACTTATAGTAGGTACGACTGCAGAAGTCTGCAGGAATGAAAAATCACAGGAGATTTGTGAGATGTTAAACAATATGAGAAAACGGGAAGAGTGGCTTCAGAAAACGTGGGTCGTATGGGCGGGAGCGCTGCTTTGCTGCGCACTCTGGGGCAGTGCATTTCCATGTATCAAAATTGGTTATAAGCTTTTTGAAATAGAAGCATCCGACACGGCAGGGCAGATTTTGTTTGCAGGCTGCCGCTTTACACTTGCCGGGATTTTCAGTATCCTTTTAGGAAGCATACCGGAAAAGAAGATACTCCGTCCGACGAAAGACGCCGCAGGACCGATACTTGTTTTAAGTATGCTGCAGACGGTGATACAGTATTTGTTTTTCTATATCGGACTTGCGCACACAAGCGGAGTGAAGGCATCTATTATTGAGGCAGTGAACGTTTTTGTGGCGATTCTGATAGCAAGTATCCTGTTCCGGCAGGAAAAACTGACGATAAGAAAACTGGCAGGCTGTGCCATTGGTTTTGCGGGCGTAGTTCTGATAAATTTAAGCGGTCTGAATCTGGAAATGAGCTTTCTGGGAGAGGGATTTATTCTTCTTTCTACGGTTGCCTATGCCTTTTCATCTGTATTTTTAAAGCGTTTTTCTGTAAAGTATAATCCGGTTATGCTGAGCGGATATCAGTTTGTGATTGGCGGAATCTTTATGATTGCCGCCGGGATACTGACCGGCGGAGAAATCCGGACAATATCGCTGCAGGGAGCCGGAATGCTTCTGTATCTGGCAATGCTTTCGGCAGTCGCATATTCTTTGTGGGGAATCCTGCTGAAATACAACCCGGTATCAAAAGTGACGGTATTCGGGTTTATGAATCCGGTATTTGGAGTCATTCTTTCAGCGCTGCTGCTAGGCGAGCGTGAACAGGCAGCAGGGTGGGTGAGCGTTATCTCGCTTGTGCTTGTGTGCGTGGGAATTTATGTGGTAAACAGCGGAAAACGGGAGTGAATTCCAGGCAGGAACTCTCTGGACAGAAAACAAAAACAGGCAGAGTATGCAGGAAAAAGAGACGGAATGTGGAAGTGCGAAGCGGAAACAGAACCGGGCGGAAAATGCTGTGAAAGCAGAAATGTGAGGAAAAACGGAGATGAATTTTTACGAACGTCTTCATATTGTATGTAACCGGATTCCATATGGAACAGTGGCTACCTATGGTCAGCTTGCATTGCTTTGCGGAAAACCGAAAAACAGCAGGCAGGTGGGATATGCACTGCGGATGGGGCTGGCAGGGGAAATACCGGCGCATCGTATCGTAAACAGTAAGGGACTTTTGAGCGGAGCAGGATATTTTGAAACACCCGATACGCAGAAAAAGCTTCTGGAAATGGAAGGTGTGGAAGCAGAGCGGACAGAAAGTGGATATAAAGTTGATTTAAAGCGCTTTGTGTGGAAAACTACGGAGGATGAGGCAGAGGCGTTTTATTATCTGTTCCATGAGGACAGCGCATCTGCAGAATGAGGCAAGCAACATATGAAAATAATTATTTCACCGGCGAAGAAGATGCGAGTGGATACGGATACACTGGAAGGACACACATTGCCGGAATTTATAGAAGAAACGACAGAAATTATGCACTGGCTGCAGAAGCTCACATATGATGAGGCAAAGAAGCTCTGGGGATGTAATGACGGGATTGCCAGTCTGAATTACAAACGTCTGCGGGAAATGGACCTAAAACGGAATCTGACACCGGCGATTCTTTCTTATGAAGGGATTCAGTACCAGTATATGGCTCCGGCAGTCTTTTCGGATGGAGAACTGGATTATATACAGGAGAATCTGAGAATTCTGTCTGGATTTTACGGGATATTGAAACCAATGGACGGGGTGGTTCCATACCGTCTGGAAATGCAGGCAAAGGCAGCCGTAAATGGTACAGAAAGCTTATATGACTTCTGGGCAAAGCGGCTATACCGGGCGGTTCTGGATGAGAGCAGGATAATTATCAATCTGGCATCCAGAGAATATGCGAAAATCATTGAGAGATATTTGCAGCCGGAGGACAGGTTTCTCACCTGCATTTTTGGAGAAATGCAAAGTGGCAGAGTTGTGCAGAAGGGAACCATGGCGAAAATGGCGCGGGGAGAAATGGTGCGCTATATGGCGGAAAACCGGGTGGAAAACCCGGAACAGATGAAAGCGTTTTGCGGACTGGGGTATTGTTTTTCACAGGAACTCTCCACGACGGAGGTTTACACTTTTTTAAAATCTGAAGATAAAAAGGCAGGCAGTAATCAGGGAGGTAAGAAAGTTTGAAACAAAAAAGTAGTGGATAGACAAGATAAAAAGATACAGCAAACAAGCCATCTTTCGGTGGCTGAAAAATTAAATATAGACACAACACTAATCAAGAAACAGGAATAGCCTCATCTTTGATGATGTAGCCACGTTGTTTAAGCAGATTAAGTGCCTGTGAAGTAGTCAGTATCTTTGATTCGTTCACAGGACGTGATTCGAGGAAACCCTCTGGTGTATATGACTTTAAATCTGTCAGTATGTGCCAGATAGCGGTCAGGATCATACGACAGATGGCAATGATAGCTTTCTTATGACCACGTCGTGCTTTTATACGTCGATAACGGGTAGTAAATTCAGGATGTTTTTTCGATTTGATCAAAGCATTTGCAACTTGCACCAAAACTGGTTTAAAATAAGAACCAGCACGGGAAATCCTGGTGGATTTGATTTTACGATTGCTTTGGTCATTGCGGGGACAACATCCAGCCCATGAAACGAGGTTTTTAGCTGTGGGGAAGACAGACATATCACCTCCGATTTCAGAGAGCACCTGAATCGCAGTCAATGGGTTCTTATCGAATCCTGGTACGGTTCGAATAAGAGCAAGGATTTCTTCGTATTTATCACTGAGACGAAAGATTTCCCGTTCTATTTCTGCTTTGTGTACTTCTAATTCATCGATGTGATTTAAGCATTGTCTGAGTTTTACGGCTTGTTCCGCAGAGATAGCACCATCGACAGCAGCCTGTATTTCTTCGATAGGAGTCTTACATCTGCCGTCTACGAACGGTGTTACATCAAAAGTTTCTCCTGGGTGTTGTAAAATCTGTTCCGTGATGGAACGGGAAGATTTACCAAATATATCAGAGAAGACATCATCTAATTTTAAGTTCGATACAGTAAGGCAGTTATGAGCACGATTCTTCTCACTGGTGATCATGCAGGTGAGCTTGAAACGGTATCTTACCAAATCTCTTAATTCACGGATGTCAGCAGGCGGGATAAAAGAAGCGTTTACCATACCGCACATGTATAGATCACAAATCCATTTGGCATCCTTACGATCTGTCTTATTGCCTTTTTGAGGCTTGGTATATTTGGGATGAGAAAGAGTAACCCAGATGTTATTCTTCTCCAGGATATTAAAAACAGGGATCCAATACTTACCGGTAGATTCCATGCAAACATCATTACAGTTATACTTGACAAGCCAGTCACACAACTCCTGTAATCCTTTCGTGAAGGAAGAAAACCGAGCCTGCTTATATTCAGTACGTTTGTTGGAATCAGTAATACCGATGCAGGCAAAGATCCATGTTTTGTGGACATCAAGTCCACAGCAATTATTTTTAAGAATTTTAAACGACAATCAAATAACCTCCTGAGATTTATAGTCATAAAACTGACAGTGACTGGTCATCCGGCAAAATCGAGTCGACTTTGGAAGAGATAAGTTTACGGGCTACTGTTATGCGCCATTCATTGATGCCTTAACGGATGACCGACAACAAATAAAAATGCGAGGTCGCCGCTATACAGCCCCGCCACTCACCTCCACGTGTTCTGTAGTGTGCCAGTCTTATAAAGTAAATATATCAGAAGGAAGATGGGTTAGAAAAGTGAAAGGTAGCCAATTTGTTTCATGACGCATTGGTGCCTTTCGCAGAAAGGCGGATTATATAAATGAGACTGGCGGTGTTTTTTCCGGGAATTGGCTATCATTGTGATAAACCGTTGTTGTATTACAGCAGGAAGCTTGCAGCCGGATATGGGTTTGAGATTGCGGAGGTTTCATACGAAGGATTCCGGCGGGACATCAGAGGCTCGGAAGAAAAAATGCGCGAGGCGTTTGAAAACGCGTTTATTCAGGCTGAACAGGTGCTGGAGCATGTGACATTTAACAGGTATGAAACGGTACTGTTTGTCTCAAAAAGTATAGGGACCGCAGTAGCGGGAGCTTATGATGCAAGGTATGGGATACGTGCACATCACATATTCTATACGCCGGTGGAGGCATCGCTGCCTGTGATGCAAAACGGAATTGTTTTTCATGGTACCGCGGATCCGTGGGCAGACGCGGAGATTATTCAGCAGGGGTGCCGGAAAAAGGAGCTGCCATACTATTCTTATGAGGCGACAAATCATTCCCTGGAAACAGGAAATGTGCAGAACGACCTTAAAAATATGCAGGATATCATGGAAAAAACGGAGAAATATATACGGGAGCTGACGGAATAGCCGAAACTGCATATTCAGGGTGTATTAGAACAGATGAAGCTGCATATTCAGGGCATATTAGAACAGCCGGGTCACATATTCAGAGTGTGATAAAGCCATCTTGAAAGCATATGACATGGAGGAACAGGATTCATGAATGCAGAAGCGATATTTTTGAAGTATACGGATAGGTATGACCGGAGCAATGGAAAGATAGAATTGAAAATATTACATACGCTGGAAGTGGCAAAGGTAATGGACCGGCTTACAAAAAAGCTGCATCTGGACAGGGAAACACGTGAAATTGCACACATCTGTGCAGTGTTTCATGACATCGGACGGTTTGAGCAGGTGAGACGGTATGATACCTTTCTGGATCATCTGAGTGTAGACCATGCGGAGCTGGGATGCGAGGTGCTGAAGGAGGAGGGCTTTCTTGCTGAACTGCCGGAGGCGAAGCAGCAGATGATTCTGACAGCGATACGGAATCATAACCGCTATCAGATAGAGCCGGGACTGGAAAGTCACACAGAGTTTTTGTGCAGACTGATTCGGGATGCCGATAAATGTGACATCTTCCGCGTGTTTGCCCGCGAGGATATGGTGGATACGATGGGTGAGACGGAAGAACAGGTGGCGGGGGAGACAATTACGGATGCTGTCTATAACAGTATTCTTCGTCATGAGTGTGTGAAAAAAGAAGAGAGAAAAACAGGATTGGATAAATGGGTTTCTTTTCTGGGCTTCTTTTTTGATATGAATTTTGCAGAGAGCCTGGAGATCTTAATGGAAGAAAAATACTACCGTGCGCCGTTTGACAGAACCCGTTTTACAGATGCAGAAACAAAGAAACGAGTAGAAATAATACTGGAGGAGACGGAGAAATATATCAGAGAGCGGATTAATGCCGCAGGAATATAGATATGTGATGTTTTAGCTGAACAGCAGGAGGTAAGCAATGTTTCAGTTTGGGAAAAAGAATAAAAATCTGGAGGAGCTGCTTTTGCGTCTTCATGCAAATGCATCAAATAATTATAAGGATGCTGCGCAGGAGAATTACCGGCAATTTTTAACACTGTTTGAAGAATACAAACAGAATGGAACGCTGAAACCAAAACAGATTTCCTATTATCATGACATAAATGAGCAGCTTAAAGCGGAAATGAAAAACTATACACATGCGGATCAGAAACCGGATATTAAAGGACTTAGCGGGATGAAGCATTAAGCGGCATGGCAGGCTTCAGTGTCCGGACTGTGCTTCGGAGATGGGCGGGGATGACGCCGGGGTGCCGCATCAGCTTCCGTAATCCACTTTCATCAGACACAGCCCCTGCGCGGGAGCCATAAAGCCAGCCAGTGCCCTTTTTCTGGCGGCAAGAAGCTCCGGCATACTTTCGGGGGAACGTCTTCCGTAGCCTGTCTCCAGCAGGGTACCGGTGAGAATGCGCACCATATGCTGCAGAAAGCCGTTGCCATGATACACAAAATACAGGTAGGAATCATTTTGTGTGATTTCAATGGAATCAATCGTTCTCACCGTTGATTTTTTCATTTTCGGATTTCCGCAAAAGCTTGCAAAATCATGTGTGCCGCAGAGATATCCGGCGGCTTTTTTCATTGCGGCTACATTCGGAGTCTTATCCAGTACGTATACATATTTCCGGTCAAATACCGGCTTCAGGGGTCCGGTAAAGCAGGTATAGCGGTACGTTTTTCCGGTGGCATTATATCTGCTATGGAAACGGTCCGATACGATGCAGACTTCCCTGACGCAGATATCCTCCGGAAGATAACGGTTCAGATAATCACGGATATCACCGGGGAGCATGGCGGTGTCCAGATGAACATTTGCTGTCATTTCTCTCGCATGTACGCCGGCGTCTGTCCGTCCGGCACCGATAACTTTGACCGGCACCGGGCAACCGGGCATCCCGTCTGCTGCGCCCGGATTGCAGGATACCACGCTGGCGGCGGGGGTTATGAGACTTTGAACCGGGACGTCATCCGGAAACGCCAGCATTTTTGTCAGAACAGCTTCCAGTTTTCCCTGAATGGTCATTTCAATGCCTGGCTTTGCTTCCCAGCCGTGATAGCGTGTGCCGTCGTAAGTGACAGTGAGCTTAAAATTCTGTTTCATAGTAATCTCCAATTCATGTAAAATTTATGTGATGAGCCAGAGGACAAATGGACATAAAAACATGTTTTGTGATGTCTGGGGGGGAAAATCATTCGTCGGGCAACATCATGTGGCATCAGAAATAAGTATTCTCTACAGGCGGAGTATTAACCGGGAAAAAGCAGTATTACCGCGCCCAATATCACAAGAACAATACCAGTCGCCCGGTTGAGCGTTTTGGCATCCGCTTTGTTGGCAAATACGGCGGCGATTCTTGCCCACAGAAGCGTGAACACGACGCATAGGATCCAAACCGTCCAATCCGGAGCGCCTCCTATTGTAAAATGGGAGACGGCGCCCGTCAGGGCAGTGAATGCCATAATGAATACGCTTGTTCCGACCGCCGTTTTCAGTTCATATCCGAGAACCGTTGTCAGAATGAGGAGCATCATCATTCCGCCGCCGGCGCCGATAAAGCCGCAGATGAAACCGATCAGAATGCCGCATATCACAGATTGTACAGCACGTTTTTGGGCGGAGACGATCTGCATTGCTTCTTTTGTGGTCATGACAGGCTTTATGATAAATTTAATTCCCAGCAGGAGCGTCATAAAGACAGAAAAATTGCCCATTGTGGCTGGCGGGACCAGACTGGCGATATAGCTTCCGACGACAGTGAAAATGAGCACGCTTGCCATCATGATCAGACCGTTTTTGATATCGAGATTTTTGTTTTTACCGTAGGTGTATGCTGATACTGCGCTCGCAAGCACGTCGGATGAAAGGGCAATCCCCACCGCCATGTAGGAATCCATGCCGAGAAAGGTGATCAGCATCGGGCTGATGACTGCTGCGGCGCTCATCCCCGCAAAGCCGGTTCCCAGACCGGCGCCCATGCCGGCAAAAAAGGTGACAATGATTGTAATAAGCATTTCCATATAGATGGCTCCTCTTTCTTTTTAAACCTTTTCGGGACGGAACCGCATCATATGGTGCGTCCGCCCCGTTACAAAGTTTTATCTGGGAATGGTATTATCTCTTAATATCGTAGTTCATGTTCATCAGGTTGCGGATGGTGGAGACATCATCCGTAATATTGGCATCGCCGCGGATGGTGTGCTTGATGGCGCTGCTGGCAACGGCGAAGTTGACCATATCCATCGGTTTGTAGTCATGCATCATTGCGTAGATCAGGCCGCTCGCAAAAGCGTCGCCGCCGCCTACGCGGTCGAGGATGTTGAAGGTAAAGAGCTTACTCTCGAAGGTATGCCCCTCGTACCACATAAACGCCTTTAAGCTGTTTTCACTTCCGCTGTGTGCGTAGCGCACGTGGCGGGCGATGCATTTCAGATTCGGGTAGCGCTCGATGAATTTCTGGAAGATTTCATCCTGCTGCTCGTAGCTCGGCTGCAGCGGAACGCCGTCCTTGACGTCGCCCTTGCTGTGATCGTTTTCGTCGCGCCACAGATGGTATGGCTCGATGCCGAGCAGGACGTCGATGTAGGGGAGACATTCGGTGCAGTAATCGCGCGCCTCCTCCCAGGTCCAGAGCTTGCTGCGGAAATTGCCGTCGAAGCTGACGGTGATATCTTTTTCTTTTGCCACCTTCAGACAGTCCATGATGAGCTTGCGGCAATTCGGAGCGAGCGCCGGTGTGATACCGCTTAAATGCAGCCAGGTGAAGCCGTCGAGAAGCTCGTCTAAGTCGATGGTGGAAAAATCAAATTCGGTGATGGCACTGTTTTTGCGGTCGTAGGTCACCTTGCTGGCGCGGATGCCGTAGCCGGTCTCCAGATAGTAGCTGCCGAGGCGGTGCGTCGGCGTCTGCTCCGGGGTGCTCAGGATCACCGGCGTGCAGTGGACGTCGTTGCTGCGCAGCATACGGATCGCGCTTTTGCCAAGACTGTTGTTTGGGACAACGCTGAAAAAGGTGCTGTCCACGCCGAGGTTAGCGAGCGCAAGTGCGATATTTGCCTCGCTGCCGCCGTAGCTCGCCTCAAAGCTGGAAGCCATGCGGATCTTTTCGTAGTTCGGCGGCGTCAGACGGAGCATAATCTCTCCGATGGTGATGAATTTGTTGTCGGTGTCGTTGCCGTGCAATAATGGATTGTGGTGCTGCATAAGAGTCCTCCTTGTGGAAATTTTTCACGAAAATCTTCTGTTTTTATTTTATTCTATGTACAGAAACATTGCAAGACTTGTTTTGGGCAGATCCCTTCGGATGTATGGCAACAAAAAACGGAGTACCCTTCATAAAGGATACTCCGTCATATTTTTACTCTTTATCGTGTATCTCGCTGTGCAGCTCCTGCAGGGATTTCACCTCGCTGCCCTTATGGGTTTTGAGATAGTGAATGCCGCTTGCAGTTGCTTTTGCCGCCGCGATGGTGGTCATGTACGGAATCTTTGCCTTGATCGCCGCCTTGCGCAGATAGCTGTCGTCGTGAACGGAATCCTTGCCGACCGGGGAGTTGACAATTAAATCAATCTTGCCATTTGTGATCATATCCAGCACGTTCGGGCGTCCTTCGTACAGCTTTTTCACCTTTGTAGCAGGAATGCCGGCGCCGGTGATCAGATCGCAGGTGGTGCCGGTGGCAACAATATTGAAACCGTTATCTGCAAACATGCGGGCAACCTCCACGACCTCCTCCTTATCCTTGCGGTTGACGGAGATCAGCACGGTGCCTTCGAGCGGGAGTTTTGACTGCGCCGCCTCCTGCGCTTTGTAGAATGCTTCGCCGTAGGAGCGGGAGAGTCCGAGCACTTCGCCGGTGGAGCGCATTTCCGGTCCGAGGATCGGATCGACCTCCTGGAACATATTGAACGGGAACACGGCTTCCTTCACCCCGTAGTTCGGGATCTCCTGTTCCTTCAGGGAAGGCACGGGCGACGGACGTCCAGTCAGCTCCGAGGTGATGATGTCGGTTGCGATCGGCACCATGCGGATGTTGCAGACCTTCGATACCAGCGGCACCGTGCGGGATGCGCGCGGATTCGCCTCCAGCACGTATACCTTACCTTTTTCAATCGCGTATTGCATGTTCATCAGACCTTTGACATGCATTTCCTCAGCGATCTTCCGGGTGTATTCCTTGATCGTTTCCACATTTTCCGCTGAAATATGCACGGACGGAATGATGCAGGCGGAGTCGCCGGAGTGTACGCCGGCAAGCTCAATGTGCTCCATGACTGCCGGAACAAATGCGTGGGTGCCGTCGCTGATGGCGTCCGCCTCGCACTCGGTTGCGTGGTTGAGGAAACGATCGATCAGGATCGGACGGTCAGGCGTCACGCCGACAGCGGCTTTCATGTATTCGGTCATGCTCTCGTCGTCGTAAACGACCTCCATGCCGCGTCCACCAAGCACATAGGACGGACGCACCATTACCGGATAGCCGATCTGCTTTGCGATCTCCAGCGCTTCCTCCACGTTGACAGCCATGCCGGATTCCGGCATCGGGATGTCGAGCTTTTCCATCATTTCACGGAACAGGTCGCGGTCCTCCGCCAGGTCGATGACGGACGGGGAGGTGCCGAGGATCTTCACACCGTTCTTCTCCAGGTCGGCGGCGAGGTTCAGCGGCGTCTGTCCGCCAAACTGCGCGATGACGCCGAGCGGCTTTTCCTTCTTATAAATACTGAGCACATCCTCCAGCGTAAGCGGCTCAAAGTACAGCTTGTCGGAGGTGTCGTAGTCGGTGGATACCGTCTCAGGGTTACAGTTTACGATGATCGTCTCAAAGCCGAGCTTTTTCAGCGCCAGCGCCGCGTGAACGCAGCAGTAATCGAACTCGATGCCCTGTCCGATGCGGTTCGGACCGCCGCCGAGGATCATGATCTTCGGCTTGTCCGTATTTACAGGGTTCTTGTCCGGCGCATTGTAGGTGGAGTAGTAGTATGCGCTGTCCTGCGTGCCGCTTACGTGAACGCCCTCCCATGCTTCCTCGACGCCGAGGCTGATGCGGCGGCTGCGGATATCCTCTTCCGGAATTTCAAGAAGCTGGCTTAAATATTTGTCGGAGAAGCCGTCCTTCTTTGCAGCGATCAACAGCTCGTCCGGCAGCATGGAGCCCTTGTGCGTAAGGATCTGTTCTTCCTCTTCCACAAGCTCACGCATCTGGTCGATAAAGTATGCTTTTACCTTCGTAAGCTCAAAAATTTCCTCGGTTGTCGCGCCCTTGCGCAGCGCCTCGTACATGATGAAATGACGCTCGCTGGATGGAGTGATCAGAAGCTTTAACAGCTCCTCTTTACTCAGCTTGTCAAAATTCTTTGCGTGGCCAAGCCCGTAGCGTCCGGTCTCCAGACTACGGATGGCTTTCTGGAAGGCTTCCTTGTAGGTTTTGCCGATGCTCATGACTTCGCCGACAGCACGCATCTGTGTGCCAAGCTTGTCCTCGACGCCCTTGAATTTCTCAAATGCCCAGCGCGCAAATTTAATGACCACATAGTCGCCGTCCGGCACGTATTTATCCAGTGTGCCATATTTTCCGCAGGGGATGTCCTTTAAGGTAAGCCCGGCTGCGAGCATGGCGGATACCAGCGCGATCGGGAAACCGGTTGCCTTGGAGGCAAGCGCGGAGGAACGTGAGGTGCGCGGGTTGATCTCGATAACGATAATGCGGTCGCTGACCGGATCGTGTGCAAACTGCACGTTTGTGCCGCCGATGACCTGCACGGACTCAACGATCTTGTATGCCTGCTCCTGCAGACGCTTCTGACACTCCTCGGAGATGGTGAGCATCGGTGCGGAGCAGAAGGAGTCGCCCGTGTGAACGCCGAGCGGATCAATATTTTCAATGAAGCAGACGGTGATCATGTTGTTGTCGGCGTCGCGCACGACCTCCAGCTCCAGCTCTTCCCAGCCGAGAATGGATTCCTCGACGAGCACCTGGCCGACAAGGCTCGCCTGCAGACCTCTTGCGCAGACGGTTTTCAGCTCCTCGCGGTTGTAGACAAGACCGCCGCCGGCGCCGCCCATGGTGTATGCCGGGCGCAGAACGACCGGATAGCCAAGCTCGTCAGCGATTTTAAGCGCTTCTTCCACGCTGTAAGCAACCTCGCTGCGCGCCATCTCGATGCCGAGGGCGTTCATCGCTTTCTTGAATTCAATGCGGTCCTCGCCGCGTTCGATGGCGTCCACCTGCACGCCGATCACCTTTACGTTGTATTTGTCTAAAATGCCTGCCTTGTATAGTTCGGCGCACAGATTCAGACCGGACTGGCCGCCGAGGTTCGGGAGCAGCGCGTCAGGGCGCTCTTTCTTTATGATCTGCTCCAGACGATCCACGTTCAGCGGTTCGATGTAGGTGACGTCCGCAGTCTCCGGATCCGTCATAATAGTGGCAGGGTTAGAGTTGACAAGTACGATCTCGTAGCCGAGCTTCTTCAGCGCTTTGCACGCCTGCGTGCCGGAATAGTCGAACTCGCACGCCTGTCCGATGACGATCGGACCGGAACCAATGATGAGTACTTTGTGAATATCTGTTCGTTTAGGCATTCATATATCCTCCTGTGAAATAATTAAGTTGCCGATTCTTCTTTTATTATATAGAAAATCACCAAAATCACAAGTGCTTTTCATGGAAATTTTCAAGTACAGGTTTCTGCGGCGAGCAATCTATTGACTATTGACAGAAAACGGTCTGACGGGTATGATAATAATATAGGAAGAGGATTTTGGGAGGAGGGGGACAGATGAAAAAAATAATCAGATGCCTGCCGTTTTTGCTGTTGCTGCTGTTATTGTGCGGAGCCAGTGTGCAGGCGGCAAATTATAAGCCCGGAAAGGTGACGGGTGTAACAGCAAAAAATGTGGGAGAGACGGGCTTTACGCTGAAATGGAAGAAGGTTTCCAAGGCTACCGGATACTATGTTTACCGGCTGAGCGGTACGAGCTGGAAAAGGATCGCTACTGTAAAATCCACCTCATATAATGTTAAGAAAATGGTGCCGAACAAGGCCTATCAGTTTAAGGTGGTTGCCTATCGGACGGTGAAGAAAAAGACATATGTGAGCGACACATTTTCCGGCGTGCTGACTGTCACAACAAGAGTTAAAAAGCCGGCTAAGCCGACTGGCTTCCGTGTTGGGGCAAACGGCAACCGTACGCTGGAGCTGAACTGGAATAAGGCGTCGAATGCCAGCGGCTATGAGGTGTATACCTACGATAAAAGCACCGGTTACAAAAAGGTGAAAACGCTCACCGGGAAGTCCTGCAAGTTTACCGGGCTTACCGTTGGAAAAAAATATACATATGCGGTGAGAAGCTACCGCAAAGTTTCCGGGCAGACGGTGTACAGCAGTTACTCGTCGCTGGTATCCGGAACACCGATCCAGCTTTCCAAAGCAGCATCGGCGGTGCGCAGCTTCCGTTATATCCGGAAAACGAGCAAAAAGGTAACGGTTTATAATTACGACAAGAAAAAGAACCAGACGCTGAAAAGCGGCATTAAGGTATATGTGAACAGCAAAACAAAAAGCGGTTATTTGAATGCCTGGATCGCGAGCAACGGTCAGAAGATCAAGATCAAGGCAAGCGCTTTGAAGAGCGCTACGAGCATTGAATTTAGTCCGAAAAACGATTACTCGAAATCCGTAAAAGAGGAGTTTATCAATTCCAAAAACCTGACCAGCCCGTCTAAATATCTCATATGGATCAACCATTACAAGACGCGGGTAAATATTTTTAAGGGTTCGGTTAATAAGTGGAAGCTGGTAAAGAGCTTTAAGGTTTCCATCGGAAAGGTCGGCTCTCCGCGCGGGATCCGCAGAGTATGCGGCAGAGTACGGTGGGGCTATGAAAATCTGCCGATCGTTTACTGGTCGCCGGGAGGAAATTCCTTCCATTCCATGCTGGGCTCCTCGACCGGCACAGCTACATCGGGCGGCTGTATGCGGTGTCTTACCAACGATCTGATGTGGATATATAATAACATACCGGACGGAACAACGGTATATTCCTGGTAAAGGATATAAAAAAGCTTCCCCGTCGGCGTACTGCCGGCGGGGATTTTTAATGCACTGGTTATGTTGTCCGTTTTGCTATCTATAACGGACAAATAGTTTTTGTTCAAGCCAGCCTCAAACACTTGCTGTTTGAGGCGTAAGAACGTGATTCAAGTGTGAGCAAATCCCATTCGCGAAGCGAATTTTAAATGGATTTGCGAAGGTTACTGCGAACGGAGTGAACAGTAACGACAAATGTGCGCTTTGTGCATATTTACATGCTATAAATTCTTGACATTTTACCCCAAAAAAAGTATATTTATAAAATATGATGCGGATACTGCGGCGCTGTAAAGCATCACTCTGAGTTACTGTTCACGCCAGCCTCAAACACCTGCTGCTTGAGGCGTGAGAACGTGATTCAGGTGTGAGCAAATCCCATTCGCGAAGCGAATTTTAAATGGATTTGCGAAGGTTACTGCGAACGGAGTGAACAGTAACCAATACGGAAAAGCAAGGCGGTTCTGCAGGAAAAAGAAAGAAATGAGGAGGAAGGAAGATGGTAAAATACATCTGTAAACGTCTGGGTATGGCGGTTGTCACGATCTGGATCGTTGCAACGCTGACGTTTTTTCTGATGAACATGGTACCTGGCGGACCGTTTTTATCCGAAAAAGCAGTCAGCCCCAAGGCGATGGAGGCGCTGGAGGCAAAGTACGGGCTGGATAAGCCGCTGTTTGAACAGTATCTTACATACATGGGGGATGCGCTCCATGGAGACTTCGGCGACAGCTTAAAGCAGCGCGGACGTACCGTTATGTCTATTATCACAACAAAATTCCCGGTATCTGCGCGGCTTGGAGGTTTTGCCGTTTTGGCGGCGTTCTGCGTTGGTGTGCCGCTTGGCTGTCTGTCGGCGATGTTCCGCGGGAAGATCGGAGATAACATTATTATTGTCATTGCCACCTGCGGTATTGCCGTCCCGAACTTTGTGGTATGTACGCTTTTGATGTACACGTTCGGCGTGCGGCTGGGGTGGCTGCCGACACTGGGACTCAGCAGCTGGAAGCATTATATCATGCCGGTGACGGCGCTTGCGTTCTACCCGACGGCGTACATCACCCGTCTGATGCGTTCCTCTATGCTGGACGTGCTCGGACAGGACTATATGCGCACGGCGCGCGCAAAGGGCCTGAATCAGTTTGTCAGCCTGTTCAAGCATGCGCTTCGAAACGCGATCCTTCCAGTTATCACATACCTGGGGCCGCTGCTTGCCTACACGGTGACCGGCAGCTTTATCGTGGAAAAAATCTTCACGATTCCGGGACTTGGCGGCGAGTTTATCGGCTCGATCACGAACCGCGATTACACGGTCATCATGGGAACCACGATTTTCCTGGCAACGCTGATGATCCTGATGAACGTGGTCGTGGATATCGTCTACAAGATTGTAGACCCGCGTATTAAATTGAAGTAAGGAGGGAATGCGAAATGAAAGAAAATCCAAATCCGTTAAGTTTCCAGGCAAGAATCCGTCCGGAGGACTTCCTTCCCGCTTCGAATGAGGAAAAGCAGAACCTTGTCGTGATGCGCGAGAGCGTCAGTTTCTGGAAGGATGGTATGCGTCGCCTTCTGAAGAATAAGGTGGCGATGGTGAGCCTTATAGCAGTTGTATTAATCATGTTCTTTTCCTTTGTGGTGCCGGCATTTTATCCGTACAGCTACGAGGAACAGATTCGTGGGAGCGAGCATCTTGCACCGATGACATATTCCGAGGAGGAGCAGGCGCGCATCGACGCCGGGGAAAAGGTGTTCCCGCACGTGCTTGGCACGGACAAGCACGGACGTGACTATGCTATCCGTGTGATGATGGGAAGCCGTGTTTCTCTGATCGTTGGTCTGGTGGCAGCCGTGATCATCCTGGTAGTCGGCTCTCTGTTCGGCTCCATCGCAGCATTTTTCGGCGGCTGGGTGGATATTATCATGATGCGTATTGTCGATATTATCTATACCATCCCGGACGTGCTGCTGATCGTGCTTTTATCGTTTGCGCTGAAGGCGCCTCTTGAGACGCTCGCCACGATGCCGGGCTTCGGTTGGGTGCAGGTGCTCGGTAAAAACCTCATCAGTATCTTTATCGTGTTCGCACTTCTGTACTGGGGCGGCATGGCGCGCATGGTGCGAAGCCAGATCCTCACCTTAAAGGAGAGCGAGTACGTGACGGCGGCGCGTGCGCTTGGCGCATCGAACGCCAGAATTATCAAAAAGCATCTGCTGACAAACTGTATCGGTACGCTGATCGTTACCACGACCCTGCAGATTCCGTCCTCCATTTTCACAGAGAGCTTTTTAAGCTTCCTCGGACTTGGCGTGGCGGTGCCGATGCCGTCGCTTGGAAGCCTTGCGAGCGATGCGATCAATGGTCTGAATACTTATCCGTATCTGCTGTTTATCCCGGCGATACTGATCAGTTTGATTATTCTGAGCTTTAACCTGCTCGGCGACGGTCTGCGCGACGCGTTTGACCCGAAGATGAAGAATTAGGGAGGAGAACAACATGAGTGAATATCTGGTAAACATAGAACACGAACGCCTCTCTTTCTTCACACCGGCGGGGGAGGTAAAGGCGCTGAACGACGTATCTTTCCACATTAAGCAGGGAGAGGTGCTTGGCATCGTCGGCGAGAGCGGCTCCGGCAAATCGGTAACGGCGTACAGTCTGATGGGACTGACGGCGTATCCGGGTAAGCTGCTCGGCGGTACGCTGGATTTCAACGGCCACCGCATCAACGATATGACAGAAAAGGAATTCCAGAAGATGCGTGGAAATGAAGTCTCCATCATCTTCCAGGACCCGATGACGAGCCTGAATCCGGTCTACACGATCGGCAACCAGATCCGCGAGGTGATCAGGCTCCACACCAATAAGAGCAAGAAAGAGGTACAGGAGCGCGCGGAGGAGCTTCTGCAGCTTGTCGGGATCAATGAGCCGAAGAAGCGTCTGAAGCAGTATCCGCACGAGCTGTCCGGCGGTATGCGCCAGCGTGTGATGATCGCGATCGCTCTGGCGTGCGAGCCGAAGCTTCTGATCGCGGACGAGCCGACGACGGCGCTCGATGTGACCATTCAGGCGCAGATCCTGGAGCTGATGATGGATCTGAAGGATAAGCTTGGCATGGCGATCATGATGATCACGCACGACCTCGGCGTGGTGGCGAGCATGTGCGACCACATCGCGGTTATGTATGCCGGAAATATTGTGGAGTACGGCACAACGGACGATATTTTCTATAACCCGAAGCACGAGTACACCAAGGGGCTGATCCGCAGCATTCCGCGCATGGACAGTAAGGAGCATGAGCGTCTTGTCCCGATCGAGGGAACGCCGGTTGATATGCTGAATCCGCCGAAGGGCTGCCCGTTTGCGTCCCGCTGCGATGAGTGTATGCAGATCTGTCTGCGCGAGAAAGCGCCGGTTACATACTTTGGCGACGTACATTACACATCCTGCTGGATGAATCAGAAGGCAGAGCTGGAAGGAGGAAGCGCGAAATGAGCGATAAATTATTGAAGGTAGAGCACCTTTACCAATACTTTCCGGCTGGCGGCTTTGGAAAAAACAAGAAGTATGTGCAGGCGGTAGATGACGTATCGTTTTTCATTAACAAAGGAGAGACATTAGGACTTGTCGGCGAATCCGGCTGCGGAAAGACGACGACCGGGCGCTCGCTTCTCCGGCTTTATGAGCCGACGAAGGGGCGTATCATCTACGACGACAAGGTGCTTTTCGACAGCGGAGATGTGCCGCTGATGGATGATAACCAGAAGGATATCATCGTGGACGGCAAAACGCAGTTCGGCAGAAAGACGGCAGTGGATATGAAGCCGTACCGCCGCGAGATGCAGATCGTATTTCAGGATCCGTATGCGAGCCTCGACCCGCGTATGACGGTGGGGGATATCGTCGGGGAAGCGATCGACATCCACAAGCTGGCGTCCTCAAAAGAGGAGCGCTACAATAAGATACAAAGCCTGCTGGAGCGGGTGGGATTAAACTCGGAGCACGCAAACCGCTATCCGCATGAGTTTTCCGGCGGTCAGCGCCAGCGTGTCGGTATCGCCCGCGCGCTTGCGGTCGATCCGAAATTCATCGTCTGCGACGAGCCGATCTCCGCGCTGGACGTTTCCATTCAGGCGCAGGTGGTCAATATGTTTGAGGACCTGCAGGAGCAGATGGGACTGACATACCTGTTCATCGCGCACGATCTGTCGGTGGTAAAGCATATTTCCAACCGCATCGGCGTAATGTATCTCGGAAAGCTGGTGGAGCTGGCAGACAGCTACGAGCTGATCTTCCACAGTATGCATCCGTATACCAGGAGCCTGATCTCGGCGATCCCGATCGCCGATCCGAAGACGGCGCGCGCGAATAAGCGTATCGTACTGGAGGGCGACGTACCCAGCCCCTTAAATCCGCCTTCGGGCTGCCGGTTCCGCACACGCTGTCCGTATGCGACAGAAAAATGCGCGGCGGAGGTGCCGAAGTTTAAAGAGGTAAGTAAGGGACACTATGCGGCGTGTCATCATCTGGATAAACTGAATTGAGAGAGAAACTGGAGAGGATGAGAAACGCCTCTCCTTTTTTTGTGCGAAAGCATTAAGCCGTGCAGACACTGGCTTCGGAGGCTGGGCATGCGTGCATGTCGAATAAATTTTAACAAATTTTAATAATTAAAAGATTCATTATGGACAAAAATACATCACTGTGCTATAGTAAAGCATATGCAGGCGCGAAAAGCGCGCATAGAGAAAAGATTTAAAGGAGGATAACATGAAAAAGAGAGTAATTAGTATGCTTCTCGCAGCAGTGATGACCGTTTCTCTGGTTGGCGGTACCATGATGACTGCAGCGGCAGAAGAAGCAGCAGAAGGCAAGCAGCTTTCCGTACAGGTTGGTCCGGATCCGGAAACCATTGATCCGGCGCTGAACAGCGCGGTAGACGGCGGAAATATGATCCTGCACGCATTCGAGTGTCTCTTAACGATCGACGAAAACGGTCAGATCGCTCCGGGACAGGCGGAAGAGTGGGGCGTATCAGACGACGGCCTTACCTGGACCTTCAAGCTTCGTGAGGGACTGAAATGGTCCGATGGAAGCGATCTTACTGCAAACGACTTCGTTTACAGCTGGAAGCGCGTATGCGACCCGAACGTAGCAGCACCGTATGCTGAGACAGTACTTGGCATGGTAGAGGGCTTCGACGAGGCAATCGAGGGCAACCTTGACGCGCTGGCAGTTACCGCAGTTGACGATCTGACACTGGAGGTTAAGCTTTCCTCTCCGTGCCCGTTCTTTGAGAGTCTTGCAGCATTCGCAACCCTCAGCCCGGTTCAGCAGGCAACGGTTGAGGCAAACGGCGATGCATGGGCGATCGACGCTGCAACCTATATCTCCAATGGTCCGTTCATGGTAACAGAGTGGGTACCGGGCGCTTACATCATCATGAGCAAGAACCCGAACTACTGGAACGCAGACGCGATCAAGCTTGGCAGCATCAAGTGGAACCTGATCGAAGATTCCAACGCATCCTACAGCGCATATCAGAGCGGCGAAGTTCTGATGATCAAGGATGTTCCGACCGAGGAGATCCCGAGCCTTGAGGGCAACGAGGAATTTTATGTAGAGCCGATCATCGGTACCTACTACATTTCCTACAATACACAGGTAGAACCGCTTGACAACCCGCTGGTACGTAAAGCTCTGAACCTGGCGATCGACAGAGAATATGTTGCAAACACCCTGATGCAGGGAACCTATTCTCCGGCAACCAACTTCATGGGACCGGGCTGGATGGATACCGACGGAACAGAATTCATGGATAACGCAAACGGCGGCGAACCGTACATGAGCGCAACCGCTGATATCGAGGGCGCTCTGGCAGCTCTTGAGGAAGCTGGTTATCCGAACGGCGAAGGACTTCCGGTTCTTCACTACACCACAAACGATGCCGGTTACCATAAAGCAGTTGCAGAGTACCTGCAGCAGGCATGGAAAGAGATCGGCGTTACTCTTGAGGTAGATATCGTAGAGTGGTCCAGCTTCACACCGATGCGCCGCAGCGGAGACTTCGAGATCGCACGTAACGGCTGGGTAGGAGACTATGCAGATCCGTCCAACATGCTTGACCTCCTGTACTCCACCAACGGAAACAACGATGGTAAGTTCACCAACGCTGACTACGATGCAGCAATGGATCTTTCCAGAAGCACTACAGACGCAGCAGAGCGTTCCGCAGCGCTTCATGAAGCAGAGGATATCCTCATGGCTGAATCCGCATGCTGCCCGCTGGCATACTACAACGACTTCTGGCTGCAGAGCAGCAAGATCGAGGGCGCTTGGCATTCCGCATATGGATACTGGCACTTCATGTATGCTGATATCGCAGAATAATTGAAAAATAAGCAGTAAGAAATAATAAATAAAGGCTGCCGTGAAGCAAGTTGTTATAGCTTCGCGGCAGCTTTTATGTTAAAATAAAAGTAGCACATAAAAGTACAGAGAGATGGGAGGTATGGTTATGGAGAATGTGAAAAGGGGATTTGCGAAAAAAACGGCGGGTATGATTCTGCTGCTCCTGCTGATGCTGCTGGCGGCGTTTCCTGTGAGCGCGGCAGGCACGACTGTGAAGGTGTCTGTCAAAGGAAAGCTGGATTATGAGAAAGCATACCAGGCGCTGACTTATACGAATCAGATCCGTGCAAAGGCGGGCGCCAGTGCGCTTAAAATGGATAAGGACTTAATGAACGTAGCTATGCAGCGGGCGGCGGAGATTTCTTTGCTGTTTTCACACAACAGACCGGATGGTACGGATTGCTTTTCGGCTTCTTCAAAAATGTATGCGGAAAATATCGCAGCCGGGCAGGCGAGCGCATCAGCGGTGACAACAGCATGGAAAAATTCTTCCGGACATTACGCGAACATGGTGAATAAAAGCTACAGGAGCATAGGCATCGGCTGCTTTAACTGTGACGGTACGCTGTACTGGGTGCAGTGCTTTGGAACGGGAAGCGCGTCGACGGTCACGAAGCCGGCGAATAAGAGCGCAGTGGTGAGGATCAATCTCCACAAGTATTATATGGAGGATGCCAGAAATCTGTTTATCACCGGAGTTTCCGGCAGCTCGGTGAATGCGCTGACACTTGCGAAAGGGAAGAAAAGCACGCTCACCCTGCTGTTTTATAGCGGCGACGGCATCAAGCCGACCGCGCTTCAGTGGAAGGATTTCCGGCTGAAAAGCAGCAACCAGGCTGTTCTGGCGGTAAATAGCGCCGGGCAGCTTCAGGCGCTGAAGACGGGAACGGCAACCGTTACGATCACACACCCGGATTATGCGGGGTGGAGCTGTCCAATGACCTTCAGGATCAGTGATTCCAACGCGCGCAGTCTGATCTTAAATGCCAACGGGGGATCGCTTTCAAAGACGGCAAGCGTGAAGACACAGAAACGCACCGTTACTTACAATAAGAAATACGGAACGCTGCCGACGCCGGTGCGCAAGGGCTATACCTTCAAGGGCTGGTATACCGCGAAATCCGGCGGCAGCAAGGTGACGTCCGCTTCGACGGTAAAGATCACGAAGGGCAAGACGCAGACGCTTTATGCGCGCTGGTCAAAGATCACCGTGAAAAAAGCGGCAATTACAAAGCTTTCCACAAAATCCGGCAGCCTGACGGTGAAGTGGACAAAGGTTTCCGGTGCGAAGGGCTATGAGGTATCCGCGTCGACGAACAAAAAATTTACTTCCGGTACGACGAAAAAAGGAAACGCTGTGGGCGGCAGCAAGATATCCGGCACGTTTAAAAATATGAAAAAGAAGACAACCTATTACGTGAGGGTGAGAGCGTACAAAACAGATGCGCTTGGAAACAAAATTTACGGAAGCTACAGCACGGTGAAAACCATCAAGGTAAAATAGGCGCCTTGCAATTTCCGACAGTTTGTCATACAATCAAATAGAAATTTTGAATGAAAGAAAAGAGGTTTTTAAAAATGTCAGAAAAATCATGCAGCAGCGCATCAAGCTGCACAAAAGAGAGCTGTGAGGGATGCCCGAGCAAGCAGAATCCGCAGAGCTTTCAGGTAGACGCGAATGCATACTCCGAGATCGGGCATGTGATCGGCGTGGTGAGCGGCAAGGGCGGCGTCGGCAAGTCTATGGTGACGGCTTCCATGGCGAATGCACTGGCGGCAAAGGGATATCGCGTAGGTATTCTGGACGCCGACATCACAGGTCCGTCCATCCCGAAGATGTACGGGCTTCGCGGACCGGCAACCGCGGATGACGAGGGGATTTATCCGATGATCACCGGGAATGATATCAAGGTGATTTCCATCAATCTGATGATGCCGGATGAGGAGTCTCCGGTTATCTGGAGAGGTCCGGTGATCGCGGGCGTCGTGAAACAGTTCTGGAGCGATGTGATCTGGGGCGAGCTGGATTATCTTCTGGTTGATATGCCGCCGGGAACCGGCGATGTGCCGCTGACGGTTTTCCAGTCTCTGCCGGTCGAGGGGATCGTGATCGTTTCCTCACCGCAGGAGCTTGTGCAGATGATCGTAAAGAAGGCTTACAACATGGCGAAGACCATGAATATTCCGGTGCTCGGCATCGTGGAAAATTATAGCTGGCTTGCATGTCCGGACTGCGGAAAGAAAATTTCCGTGTTCGGGGAAAGCCATATCGACGAAATTGCGGAGGGCATGGGTCTGAAGGTGCTCGGCAAGATGCCGATCGATCCGCAGTTTGCCGCGCTGGCGGACGGAAAGTTTGCAGAGGCGCAGAACCCATACCTGGAGGAAGCGTACAAAGCGCTTGCGGCAATTTATAAAAAGTAAATACTGTATTTTGCAGTCAGTATAGAACGTTTGCATTTATCACAGCAGAAGATATTGCAGGGCAGTACCTTCTGCTGTTTTGCTATCATACCGGTTCTTTGGGGTATGGAAAATAAGAAGATACATGTGATGAAAAGGAAGATGCCGGAAATCGGGAGAGGGAGGGAACAGGTATGAATATTACACGGAAGCGATTGTGGAAATCGGTATTGCAGGCAGTGAAGGTGGCGGTCGGGAGCAGCTTTGCGATCTGGCTTGCGCGGGCGCTCGGACTTTCATTTGCGGCGTCTGCGGGCACGATCGCAATGCTCACTATTCTCACGACCAAATGGGAAACCGTTCGGCTGTCCGGGTTCCGTATCCTCACGTTTGTGATCGCGGTATTTGTCGCCTGGATCACGATTTCGCGGCTGCATAGCGAATGGCTGGCATATGGGATCTTTATGCTTGTCATGACGCTTCTGTGCGATCTTTTCGGGTGGATGGCGGCGCTCTCGGTAAACGCGGTGATCGGCACGCATTTTCTGGAGACGCAGAACTTCACGGCGGAGGCGATCCGAAACGAATTTTGCCTGCTTTTGATCGGTATTTCCATTGCGCTTGTGTTAAATCTCTTTCATAATAACAGGGTGCGGAAAAAGGATCTTATCCGGAACATGCGCTATGTCGAGAACCGGCTGCAGATGATCATGGGGGAGATCGCTTCTTATCTTTCCTGCCGGGAGATGGAGCGGAATGTCTGGGAGGACATCATCTGGCTGGAGGATCAGCTGCGTGAATTTATCCGCGACGCCCATGAGTACCAGGACAACACCTTCCATTCTCATCCGGGCTATTATATCGACTACTTTGAGATGCGCCTGCAGCAGTGCGGGGTGCTGCACAACCTGCATTACGAGATGAAAAAAATCCGCAATATGCCCGTGCAGGCGCGGGTGATCGCGGAATTCGTGCTGGATACAGCGGACTATGTGATTGAAAAAAATGTTCCCACCGTGCAGATACAGAAGCTGGACGACATCTTTCTGGCAATGAAGGATGAGCCGCTTCCGGTCACGCGGGAGGAGTTTGAGAGCCGTGCGCTGCTCTATCACATCCTTATGGATCTGGAGGAGTTTCTTGTATTCAAAAAGCGCTTCGTGGAAGGGATGGACGAGACGCAGAGAAAGCTTTACTGGGAGAGTAATCAGGTATAGCAATTTATAGTTCTATATATTGCAGCACATGCGACACATACTGTGGATCTCCATATGTCTCCCATCCAAGCTCCGCTTTCATTTTTTCAGAAAATTCAAAGGCGTTTTCCTCGGAGTAGCCGCCGTAGTTGGCGATCGCCCATCCTGCGTAGTCGTTGCCGAAGTTGTATTCCTGCAGGGCGAGCTTCAGCGCGTTTGTGTCGGATATGCTCTTGCATTCTGCCTGTTCGAGGCAGTAGGCGAAGGTCTCGACGCCCACCCGGATGGAGTAGGCGGTGTCGGCGATGCTGCCCGGCGTGTTATCATATTCCGTGTTGAACGGGCTTTCTGAGCACTGAAAAATATCGGTGCCCTGCCCGGAGCTTTCCTGCTGCATCAGCGCGAGCAGCAGCGTGGAGTATTCGGAAATGCCGAATTCTTTGCACTGACTGGCAACGGCATCAGCATATTGCAGGACATCGGAGTTGACGCCTACAAGCTTGCCGCGGTTTACTGTGCGGTGTGAAAAACGCGGTAAAATGAACGCCGCGAAAACGATCACGATGACAGACAACGCCGCACATCCGAGAATGATGCGCTGCCTTGCCACCTGCTGCCTGCGCAGCTCGGTGGCGGTGAGGGAGGCTGTCTCCCGTTTGCTGCGCGCTGTGCGGCGCGAAGTTCCGCTGCCTGCCACGCGTGAGGATTTCCTTCCCTGGCGCTTTTTTGCGGTATTTTTTTCAGCTTTTGCTGCTTTTTTGACAGCCGTTTTCTTTTGTGTACTCATTAATCTTCCTTTTCAAAAAGAAACGACCCGGCTCCTGGGGGTTCATTTTCAGCAGGGTGGTTTCTGCAAAATCTATGTAAATTTAAGTTGTATTTTCTTTTTATAGTTATTATAATCGAAGAGGAAGCTGCTGTAAACGAAAGGTTTTCTTAACTTCGCTCCGGCAGGATTCCGTCCGATGTTCAAAAATAATCAAGGGGGATGTACCTATGAAGCAGAATCAGATGGCAGAAGTGCTGGAGAAAAGCAGCGTAAAAGAATTATTTGCCGACCTGTACGGACAGGACAACATAGAGGAGAACATGCAGCGCTACCGTGAGCTTGCGGCGGGATTTGCAAAGAATTTCGGCGATGTGGAATTTGAATTGTTTTCCTCTCCGGGGCGCACAGAGATCGGCGGCAACCATACCGATCACAATCATGGAAAGGTGCTTGCAGGCAGTGTGAACCAGGACTGTATCTGCGCGGCGCGCAAAAATGATTCCAATCAGATACATATTATCAGCGAAACGTTCCATCAGGATTTTGTCATTGATCTGGACAAGCTGGAGCCGGATGCAAAGACCACCGGCACGGTGCCGCTGATCAAGGGAATCCTTGCCGGTTTTAAGGAGAGAGGATTTGCGGTAGGCGGCTTTGACGCGTTCACCACAAGCAATGTGATCAGCGCGGCGGGCGTCAGCTCTTCGGCGTCCTTTGAAATGCTGATCTGTTCGATTTTGAATTACTTCTTTAACGATAATAAAATGACCGTCACAAACTATGCACATGCAGGACGCTATGCGGAAAATGTCTATTGGAAAAAGGCGTCCGGACTGCTTGACCAGATGGCGTGTGCGTGCGGCGGCGTTGTTACGATCGATTTTGCTGATAACGAGAATCCGAAGGTGGAAAAGATCGATTTCAGTCTGGATGCGATCGGCTGTGACCTTCTGATCGTCAATACCGGAAAGGGTCACGCCAACATGAGCGACGAGTATTCCGCAGTTCCGGTGGAGATGAAAAAGGCGGCTGCCTATTTTGGAAAAGAAGTCCTGGCAGAAGTACCGTATGAGAAATTCATGGAAGAGATTCCGCGTCTGCGCACTGCGCTTGGGGACCGCTGCGTGATGCGCGCGCTGCATTTCTACAGTGAAAATGCCCGCGTGGACGAGGAAGTGGCAGCGTTAAAGGAAAAACGTTACGACGACTTCCTGCATCTGATCTGCGAGTCCGGCGATTCCTCCTGGAAGTGGCTGCAGAACTGCTACTGCATCGAGACGCCGCAGGAGCAGGCAATCTGTGTGGCGCTTGCCATGACGGAGCTGTACCGCCGAAGCAAGGGCATCAAAAAGAGCGCCTGCCGTATCCACGGCGGCGGCTTTGCCGGGGTGATCATGGTGATACTTCCGAAGGAGTATACAGATGACTTCACAAAATATATTGAAGAAAAATTAAACGACAAGTGCGTGTACAAAATGACGATCCGCAAATACGGCGCGATCCATATGGAACTGTAAAAAACAGCCCTGCTTCTTCACGGAGCAGGGCATTTATATTATGTCTCCCATCTCATCCGACATTTTTAAAGAGAGCTCTTGCCGGAAGCGCTACCGCCAGGGATGCGGCTGCAGAAAAAAGGATCACAGCCTCCTCGAATCCGCGGCAGCGCTCAAAGAGGATTCCGTAAAGAGCACATCCGAGCGGCTGCGCGCACATGGAAACGGTCATGATGACGGAAATCACTTTGCCAAGCAGCGCCTCCGGGGTTTCCGCCTGGACGAAGGAGAGCACCTGTATCGTAAATACGGAACACAGCGCCATTAGAAGGAAACAGCAGATAACCAGAACCGCATAGGTGAAATGTGCGGACGGCGAGAGCATTACGGCAATTCCCATCGGGAAAATAAGCGCGGCGGCAAAGATGAGCAGATTTCCGGCATATTGAATACCGCTCTGTCCGCCTTGCGCCTGCATAGTGTTCGAATCGCAGGAGATTCGGGCGGATGCGGCAAGGCGGGAGGCAAAAATCCCGGCGCAGATGCCGCCCGCCAGACCACCGGCTGCCAGCGCGCCCTCCGCGAAGCCGCAGAGCCGGTTTGCGAGAGTCGCGGAGAAGGGCAGAACCTCTGTGATCAGATAAGGAAGCCCGACTGTGAGCATTGCGGACAAAAAGAAATTAATGGCGCAGACGATCAGAAGACTCTTGCCGATCACGGTTTTTCTGCGAAAGATAAACGAGAGACTTTCGCCAAAATCCGTTCGAAGCATGGAAAGAAGTCTTTGCGTACGCTGCGGGCGTGTATATGGAATGTAGATAAAAAGCTCCATGACGGCGGAGAGCGCAAAGCAGACGGTGCAGAGCAAAAGTAGCGTCTTCAGTCCACAGACGCTGAAAAGGACGCCGCCAAGTGCCGGACCGAGCAGAGAAGCGAGGGAGTTGACGCTGTTGATAACAGCGTTTGCATGTATCAGATGCTCTGAGCCGGCAAGCGCCGGGATCGCAGCCTGCACGGCCGGGCGGTATGCGCCTGCGATGCCGTACAGCGCCATGAGCACGGCGGTAAGCAGGAGAACGGGATTCCCGGCGTCCATCAGAAGAAAAAGGACAAAAACCAGAGCGGAGGCGGAAAAATCAAGCGCTGCCATGATATTGCGCTTATTTACCCTGTCCGCGATGATGCCGCCGACAGGCGAGAGCAGGATGGAGGGGATAAGGGCGCAGGCAGTCACCGTGCCGTACAGCTGTGCGGAGCCGGTCAGGTTCAAAAGATACAGCGGCAGCGCGAAGCAGAGGGCGGCATTGCCGAACAGTGAGATAATTTGTCCGATGACCACAAGTGTAAAATCTTTGGAAAACAGGTTCTTTTTCATAAAAATCCTCCTTTTAATACCGACCTGCGGTATGTATAATAGTAAAAAACTGCCACCTGTCTGGTTGCTGATCGAAACAGCCGTACAGGTGGAAAATTATCGGTGTTCCTGGTAAATTGCAGACAGCTCCTCCATGCGGTGCAGCATATCCCCATCCACAACATGCAGCCCGATACCGTCCAGAAGCTGCTGGAAAACTTTGAATTTATTGTGCGTTTTTTCCACGGAATCGCCGAAGATCATGGGATTCAGCCAGAAGTTTGCAAGCAGCATCAGCATCTCGGAAAATTCCTCCGGATGCGCTGTCTGGATAGTACCGTCCGCAATGCCCTGCTCAATGATCGGCTGGATATAGTTGGGCGCGGAATCGTTCAGACTCCCGTCCAGAATCATAAAAAGCAGCTGCGGATTATCGCCGAAATTCGGCGCGGCAGTAAACAGCTCGTTCTGCATGGGATTTGTGACAGATTCCCTGAAAAGCATTTTCAGCTTTTCTGCTCCGGTAAGTCCCTTGCGGTCGCGGATAGCGGCGAGCTGCGCGTTCGATTGTGCGGACAAACGATCGGTGACTGCGATCAGAATTTCTTCCTTTGATTTAAAATGGTGATAGATCGCGCCCTTACTCAAACCTCCAAGCTGGTCGATGATATCCTGGATGGACGTATGCTCATAGCCTTTCTGCATAAACAGGCGGTAAGCCGTGTCCAATATTAAATTTACTGTTTCTTCCGGGTGTTTATTTCTTGCCATGATGATTTCCTCAGAAAATTTTCGTGAAAACATACCGTTGGTATGTAAAGGATAGCACATGGGAATTCCCCTGTCAAGTAAAGGTTGCATAAAAAATAAAAAAATTGTGCGTAATTGTTGTCTAAGTTTCCGATAAATGTTTTGACATTGAAAGAGAACGTTGATAAAATTAATGTAATTACTGAATTTTTCGTTACTGTTCACGCCAGCTTCAGACACCTGCTGTGAACGGAGTGAACAGCAACAATTTTTTGAAAACATCAGGCGAGGAGGAGATGGGCTATGAAGCGAAAGAGAAGAGGATTTTATGCAATTCTGTTTGCGGTCGGGCTTGTGCTGACGGGCAGCGCCGCAGTGCTGGCAGAGGAAACGGCAGCGGAAGGGGCTGCGGAGATTGACGCGGCAGTGCAGGAAGCAGGAACGGACAGCAGTGCGGCGCAGGAAACGGATGCAGCGGATACGGTACAGAACCAGGTGCCGCATGTGCTGACGCCGTATCAGACGAATAATTTCACTCTGTGGGATAATGAGCCGACGGAAGCGTTTTATATGATGGCGGCAGAATATAAGCAGGGGCTGACACCTGCAAATTACGACAGCTACCGCCAGGCGCTCTATAACCTGGACGGGCAGTTTTCGAAGGTAACGATGGAGGTCGGACATATCGACGGCGAGCGGAACGGCAGCGCAACGCTGTATATTTACAAAGACGGTGAGCTGGCGCAGACCGTACAGCTTGCAAGCGATATGATGACGCAGAAGCTGGAGCTGGATACGACGGGTGTGAAGCAGCTGCGCCTGGATCAGGAGGGCGGCGATGCGGCATACGGCTACGCGAATGTGACAGGCTTCGGCGGGCATAATTTTGTGGCGGAAATGACGCAGGTTGTTTCGGTGTTCAGCGACGGCGTTTACACCTACACCTGCAAAGACTGCGGATATTCCTACGGCGAGACGATACCGGAGCAGAGCGCGTGCGTGCCGTATCTGACGCCGTATCAGGTAACGAATCTGTATTCGCTTGAGGAAACGGAGGATACGCAGGACTGCTTCTACGTTATGGGCAAGGCGTATTATAAAGGAGCGATCCCGGAGAACTACGATTCGACGCGGGAGGCGCTTTACAATCTGGGCCAGAAATACAACAGCGTTACCTTTACAGTCGGGCACCAGGACAATGAGCGGAACGGAGACGCTCTGCTGCGCGTTTTCGGAGACGGCAATCTGATGAAGGAGCTGGAGCTGACGAAGGATATGCTGAACCAGACCATCACGATCAATACGGTCGGCGTCACGCAGCTGAAGATTTCCTATGAGGGCGGCGACAGCAATTATGCGATTTTCGATATGAGCTACGAATCAGCAGAGACGTGGGAGCATAATTTCCAGAAGGAGGTGCTGCTTGAGGCGACGGTCGGGCAGACGGGGATCTGCACATATACCTGTGTGAACTGCGGTTCCTCCTACACGGAGATTATTCCGGCGGTGGATGACTAAAGCGGCAACAGAAGAGAGGGAGGAAAGCGATGTATTGTCATAACTGTGGAAAAGAAATTGAAAATGATGCGAAGCATTGTCCGCATTGCGGGGCACAGCAGCGGACGGCGCCTGCGGGCGGCGAGGCGAAAGCACAGCAGACAGCTCCGGCACAGAGCAGCGGAAATGGAAAAGACGGCGGAAAAAAGAAGCCAATGATATTTCTTGGCGCTGCCGTTGCCGTGGTGGTTGTTCTGGCGGTGGTTATTATGCTGGTTACCGGAAAACGCACGCTGGAGGTCATGGATTATGTGGGGCTGAAGGTGGAGGGCTTAAGCACGGAGGGAACGGGAAGGGTTTCCTTTGATACGGATAAGCTGCTGGCGGATATCGGCGAAAAGAAAGCTCTGACGGAGCGGGAAAAGGAAGATGTGGAGGCGCTGATCGCCGACGCGATGAAGGATTTTTCGATGTCAAAAAGCAGCCAGCTTGCAAACGGCGATGAAGTGACTGTGGAAAGCAATCTGGATAAAAAGCTTCTGAATGACTATGGGATCGCGCTGAAAAATGGTTCTGCGGTTCTGACAGTGGCGGATCTGATCGAGATACAGGAAATCCGTCTGAATGATTATATGAAGATGGAGTTTTCCGGATTCGAGGGTGACGGCTACGCTTATATCAGCACGGATTATGAGAAGCTGAAAAGCGATGTGGAAACGCAGGTGCGCGCGCTTGCCGGGGAGCAGGAGGCGGAGAGCTTTATTTCCGAAGAGCTTGGCAATTATCTGTATTCCTTCTATCTGGATGTACAGCCGTCTGGCGGACTCAAAAACGGCGATGAGGTGAAGGCGGTCATCAACATGGATAAACCGGAAATCAGTGAGTATGGTATCCGTTTTAGCTGGGAGGATATGACGGAGACGGCAGAGGGACTTTTGCCGACACATACGGTTGTCCTGACGGATTATTTAAATTGTGAGTTTTCCGGATATGACGGCGCCGGGTATGCCGACATTGCGCTGGATACGGAAAAGCTGGGTGCGGATCTGCAGGCGGCGTTCGAAGAGGCGGGGCGCGGCGTTTACGGCGCTTTGCAGGAGGACGCAGATATGGCGGCGGATCTGGAAAATGCCGTGAAGATTATCCGTGACAGCTGGCGCGGTAATTTTAACACGACGCTTGATAAGGAAACGGCGTTGACGAATGGGGAAACGGTGACGCTGGAATGCGCATATGAGCAGGAGCCGCTGTATATTTACCAGATCGGCGTTTATTTGGAGGGCGGCACGAAGGAATTTACCGTGGAAAACCTCGAAGAGCCGCAGGAAGTTGACCTGGCGGACGCGCTGACGGTAAGTTTTTCGGGAATATGCCCGAACGTGCGCGTGGAGCTGACGATTGATTACGATCAGCCCTATGTGTCGCTGACCTCGCTCTGGAGCATGAGCAGCAGCGAACGGATCGTTGCAAAGAACGGTGACGTCTACGAGGGAGAGATCACATACGATGAGCAGGAAATGCTGGAGAACGGCTATCGTGTGACGAACAATCAGTACAGCTATGAGATCTCCGGGCTGAATACCTATGAGATCAACGTAAGCGAAGAAGAGCTTATTGCGTTGTCGCAGACATTTGAAGATTATGTGAGACAGAAATTTGTGAGCGCATCCGACAGCATTCTGGAGTATGCGGGCAGCGAAGGCTGGCTTGTCTGGAATGAGAGCGAGATGGCGCTGGATTCCTTTAAGCTTGCCTACAAGACGAATGAGGATTATACGGAAAACCGGCTGTATCTGGTATTCCACATGGCGGTGCCGCTGAAAACGCTGGATCGTCAGGCGGAGCAGCGGGATGCGTTTATGGTAATGTACGTTTCGGACATTGAACAGATGCCGGACGGTCAGCTTATGCTTGAAACAGACAGGAACGAGTCGCTGTTTATGACGGCGGAGGAAACACAGGATTATATTGCGCAGAATATTGCAGAGAACATGGAGGGCGCTGAGATTCTGAATGAATATGCGGCGGAGGAAGCGCCTGCGCCTGATACCACGGATACTGCGGAAATTTTGGGCATGGAAGTGGAAGAGGCACAGATACCGACCGGAGAATTTGCGGACAACGTAAAGAGCCAGGCGGCAGCTTATGTGACTTATGAAGGGCATATCTATGCGCGGTATGACATGAACCTGAGCTGGAAGCTGGCAAATACCTTCTGTGAGACGGCCGGCGGGCATCTTGCGACCATTACCTCGGAGCGCGAAAAAGCGGTGATCGAAAAGCTCCTGGAGGGTGCGCCTTTTGGCGAATACTGGCTCGGAGCGGCAGACGCCGACTGGGAAGGCGGCTGGCAGTGGATAACAGGCGAACCGTTTGAATGGACAGACTGGGACAGCGGACAGCCGGATAATTCCGATTACGAAGAAGAAGGCGAAAACTATCTGGAGATGGGAAGCGGCTTTGGAAACCACTGGAATGATAACTATGGAGAAAATACCGACGGCGGTTTTATTCTGGAAATCGAACCGGCGGCAGCGGAAATTGCGGATAATACGATAGAAGCGGAGCCGGATGACGGGGAAGCAGGCGCGGATACAGATGCAGCAGAAGAAATGTCAGAGGCAGCAGATGCGGCAGAAGAAATTACAGAGGCGGCAGAAGAAACTGCAGAGGCTGCAGTGCAGGAAGAAGAGCGTACAGAAGCAGCACAGGCATACCTTGCAGATCTCACACCTGAGGCATCCAATAGCTGCGGCATAGAAAAATATCTGACGGATCCATACGGAAACGACCATTTTTACAGTCTGTATCTGGACGCGGCGCAGAGAGGTTCGATGACATATGACCTTGACGGAGCGTGGTCGAGGCTGACCGGCACCATCAGCACCTGGACGGAAGCGGACAGCGGATGCAGTTTTGAAATTGCTATCTGGGGCGACGGCACGCTGCTGTTCTCGAAATATGATTACCAGAAGGGCGATGCGGCGATTCCGTTTGCGATCGACGTGAAGGGTGTGGAAAAGCTCTGTATCCAGACAAATGCTTACGGAAACACATACAACGGATATCTGTTCTTAAATGAAGGAAAATTGTTCGCGGACGGTACGGAGACAGCTCTGGAGGAGACGCGGGAGAGTCTTGATAAGCCTGCCCTTGTAAGCTCTGCCGGATATGAGAGGACGGAAGCGGGCATGATTACGGATATCTACGGAAATATTCACCGTGACGCCTGCGCGTTTTCTGCATCGGAGGGCGGGTATGCGCTCTGGAATCTGGACGGGAAGTATACTTCCTTTGAAGCGACGCTCTTTGCATCAGACCGCTATGATTACTATGACTATTATCAGGAAGCAGAGGGAACCCTGGAAATCCTTCTGGATGGAGAGAGTGTATTTAAGGCGGAAAATTACTCCATTCTGGAGCAGCCGATGCCGGTTTCCCTGGATGTGACCGGAAAAAAGACGCTGGAGGTGCGCACATCGACCAGAGAGGATAACAGCTACCTGTACTTCTATCTGGCTGACACGATGCTGAAAAAGCCGCTTGCAAAGGAAGCTGTTCAGGCAGCAGCGGCGGAATTTCCGGAGATTCCGGCTGTTGTGGAGCAGCGTGCGGCGCAGATCGTGACGCTTGGAAATCACTGCTACTATTTATTTGAAGAGCCGCTTACCTGGGATCAGGCAAGTGCGTTCTGTGCGGCGGCAGGCGGCGTGCTGGCGTGCCCGGTGGATGCGGACCAGAATCTTGCGCTGCAGTATCTGGCATACGACGGTCTCTGGGACAGCTACTGGATCGGCGGAAGGCTGACCAAGGGCGTCTGGGGCTGGAGCAATGGCGAAGCCTTTGGCAATTATCTGAACTGGGGCGACGGAAAGCCGGACAATGTGGACAGCCTGGAATATCTTCTGAGCATCAATTATGACGGCACCTGGAACGACCTTCCGGCGGACGCGGAGCGCGGATTCATCATGGAGACGACAGCTGAACTGGGGCAGCAGGCAGAGGAAACTGTGCGGCTGGCGGAGCTGGAATGGATGAACAGTGATTACTGCGAGGCTTCCGATGTTTATGGTATAGACGAAATAAATACGAAGGCAAAGACGCTGGAGCTTGGCAGCGTGCGTCTGGATGCGTCAAACGATGCGCGCCTCAGCGTGCAGCTCGCTGACGGGTATGTCGTATTTTCCGGTACGGTGTCTCCTTATTCCGGTGCGTCTGAGAATGTAAATATGCAGTTTGCAGTTTTTGGCGATGGAAAGCTTCTGTATGAATTGCGTGATATCCGGAAAAATACGGATGAAACGGCATTTTCCGTAGACGTCAGCGGAGTGAACGTGCTGACGGTGGCAGCGTCCAATAATGGAAGCTATGATTACGGACATCTGTATCTCACCAGCGCGCTCGGCGTGAAAGACGGTACGGGCGAAGCGGCAGATATTCAGCGCCTGGCGGATCTGATCCTGGTGGAAGAGGTAGGTACCTATACGGAGCAAAAGCTTTACACAGATGTTTACGGTATCCTGCACGACCGTTTACTGGAGCTGAATGCGCAGGAAAATGCAAGAGCACTTTACAATCTGTCGGGAAATTACACGACCTTTACCGGAACGCTCACAGCGCTGACGGAGGGGACGTTGGAGACAGATGCTTCTGTTCAGATTAAGGCGGACGGAGAGACGCTGTATGAAATTTCCGGGTTTGAGATGCAGGAGGGGCCGGTTGCCTTTGAGCTGGATGTCACAGGAAAAAGTACGCTGGAAATCGTGACGTCATCAGAAGATCGGACGTGGATTTATCTGACGGATGACCGGATCGCGGCAAAGTAGAGAGAGGCGATGTTATGAGAAAAAGGAAAAGCCTGAAAAAAGTGGCGGCAGCCGGGCTTTGCGCCTGCGTGGTATTATCCGCGCAGGGCGCAGACAGTCTGGCGGCGGAAATGAAATCCGAAGCGGCAAAAACAGAGGCGCCGGACGTTTATCTTCCGGAAAGCAGCAGCCGCTATCTGGAAGAAGAGGAAGTGGAAGGCTGGACGCGCGGGGAGCTGGAATACGCGAGATATGAGATCTTTGCGCGGCGCGGGATGCTGTTTGATGATCCGGAGATAGCGGAATACTTTTCCGGAAAGAGCTGGTATTTTGGTTTCATAAAAGAGAGCGATTTCCCGGAAAGTATGCTGAACGAATATGAGCTTGCGAATGCAGAACTGCTGGAGCGTTTGGCAGCGGAAGCGGAGGATGACACCGAAGAATCCGGTACGGAAGAAGATCAAAGCGCGGCGGCAGCGGATGGCACTACGGATACGGCCAAGACGGATGATGCAGATGACACGCAATCCGGGACAGGCGAAGCGGGAGCGGATGAGGCCGGGGAAGCTGTGACGGAGGAAGAAACCGGGGATGCAGCGAAACCGGCCGGGACGGATGCGGCCGAGCCGGATACTGAGGAAGAAACCGAAACGGAGCAGGCGGTTTCTTATGTTCCGGGTGAATATACGGCGTATGCCGACGGCTATGCAAGTAAAATTATGGTGACTTGTACCTTCGACGAGAAGGGAATCGTCAGCATGGGTATGAACCTTTCCGGGGAAACTGCCGGGCAGGGAGCTGAGATAGGAAACGATCTGATAAAGAGCATTTTAAAAGATCAGACAAGCGAGGTGGATGCAATCGCCGGTGCGACCGTCACTTCCGATGCAGTCAAAGAGGCGGTAGCCGTCTGCATGGAGCAGGCGAAGGCTGCCGGGGAGAGCGAGAAGGAATCGGAATCCGAGCTGCAGACAGAAGGAGAGACGGAAACGGAGACAGAAACTGCGACAGAAGCGGCGACTGAGATTGAGTCGGAAACAGAGGTGGAGACACAGACAGAAGCTGCGCCGGCGACTGAGACTGAGTTGGAAACAGAAGCAGAGACGCAGACAGAAGCTGCGCCAGCGATTGAGACTGAACCGGAAACAGAGACAGAAACAGAAACTGAAACGGAAATTGTATCGACAGAGACGGAAACGGAAGCGGCAATAGAGACAGAACCGGGGACGGAAGCCGGATTCAGCAGAAACGAGGACCTGCATGATGTAGACATCATGGAAGAAATTGAGAAAATGGAGGCAGGGGAAGGCGTCAGCCAGCCGGGAGAGAAAACAGCGGAGCAGCAGGAAACGACGGAGCTGCAGTTAGCCGGAACCTCCGACGCGGCGCCTGTCATCGAATACATTTTCCCGGACGTAGCCGAGCGGTATCTGGATCGTTCGGAAGTGTCACGGCTTTCCCCGCAGGCGATCAGCTATGCGAAAAATGAAATCTATGCGCGTCACGGACGGAAATTTGCTTCGCAGGAGCTGAAGGATTATTTTGGTTCTAAGAGCTGGTATGCGGGAACGGTAGATCCCGACGATTTCACGGATAAGGTATTTAATGTTTATGAGCAGGCGAATCTTCTGTTGATCGTAGAGTATGATACTTACAAGTTGGACCAGCCAGGCTACGACATCTATAGGGTGAATGAGGAACTGTCCCTTTTTGCTGCGGAAACGTCCGAAGCGGCCATCGCGCCGGAATCCGGTTACCTGTCCGGGCAGTATATATTTGCGGACAGCGACATCCGCTATCTGACAGAAGAAGAGGTGAATGTGCTTTCTGCGCGGGTGGCATGTTATGCACGCTACGAGATTTATGCGCGCCGGGGCGCCATCTTTACACCCCAGGAGCTGCAGGAATACTTCGGCGGCAAAAACTGGTATGCGGGAAGGATTAACCTGTCCGATTTTTCGTCCGAGATGTTCAATCAATACGAGCTGTACAATATGAAACTTTTAAATGAGCGTGAAAAAGCTCTGGAGCCGGACGGCTACCTGAACCGGTAACGCGCAAATAACATCAAAAGAGAACCTGCTGATGCAATGCGGCGGAGCACCGTCCAAATGTTCGCTGATGCAATCTGCTGCAGGACACCGGTCAAACGTCCGCTGATGCAATATGTTGCGAAGTGTCGGCAGGAACGTCCGCTGACGCAATGCGGATGGCGTCAGTCAATATAATTTTGCGAGCACTTCACACAGGCGGAGTTGCGGCTGCACACAAAGGAGAGCATGATATCCTCCGGGTAGCGGCTGCAGCTCCCTTTCTTATATGTAACAGTATGTGTGACGTCGGAAGCATCCGTCGGGCATTTGCATTTGTAGTCTTTCGTGTATTCCATGAGAACTCCTTTCTTTCGCAAAGCGGCTGCGTTTAAAGCGATTTGAAAATGCTGTGATGCCGGGGCATTTTGTCTGCTCCGGCACAGTATTTCCGGAATCCGGGCGTTCGCCGTACAGAGTGTTTGCAGAATACGGACGTTCCGCCGTATAGAATGTTGTTAAAATCCGGACATTCCACCGGACAGAGTATTTTCAGAAGCCGAGGGATTCTCCGACCAGGATGACCTGGATGCGTCCCGGGAAACGGTTGTAATGCTGAACATGCAGCATGTTGCATATTTTTTCCGGGGAGAAGCAGTTGTGACAGACGCCGTCTTTCGCGCAGGGCGTGGAAAGACCGAGCCGGATAGCATTTGGCGGCGCGGCAATATTATGCACGCGCGCAATGGCAGCGTCCAGATCCGGCACAATTTTGTTCATGCCAACAAGCAAAATCACACAATCCGGCCCGTAGGAGAGCGCGGCAACGCGGTTGCCCGTTCCGTCTATATTGACGAGCTGCCCGTCAAGAGTGACGGCATTTGCGCTCATCAGATAAAAATCTGCGGAAAATGCCTTGCGATAAAATGCTTTACGCTCCTCCTGCGGAATTTCAGCGCGGTCCCAGAGCTCTACCGGCGCATTTTTCAGAGCGTCCAGCAGACCGCATTCTGTGATGGATTCCGAACCGCCCCAGGTAACGGTAGCCCCTTCCGGAATCAGAGACAATACTTTTTCAACGGCGCTTTTGCAGTCCGGGCAGTAGTGCCCGTCCATACCGCGCTTCTGCAGAGCCTTGATGACGGTTTGCGCCTGTTTCTCATAAAAAACTGACATGGTACTCATAAAAATCCTCCTTTTCTATTGCACAACTATCACATAAATTTTTGCGGCATCCAGACAGGATGTCCGGTTGCCTGCAAAAATCCGTTGTTTTTTTTATCTTACCACCAGACGAAATAAAAATCAATGACGGCAAAAGACGAACCGCGCGAAGGATAAAGCCGGACCGGGCAAGGGCAAAAGCCTGGCCGGGCGCAGGGAGCAGGACCCTCTTCATGCAGAACCCTCTTCATCCTTCTGCCTGCTCCTGGCTGAAGATGACTTTGATTTCCGGGATGTTTTTCTTCCGCTTGCTCAAAGGGCAGCATACCCTCCTCGGTGTAAAATTTTAATGTGCTGTACCGTACATTTGTTAAGCGGACCAGCTCTCCGATTATTACATATTTTTAGGGACATACCGACGGAATCAAATAATGCGGTGATGTTTTTGCCTGTAACAGAATATGTATAGGCTTCCAGAACCTTTTCTATTTTTACGGGCTTTCGCTGTGATGACTGATTCAAAAAGTCATACAGAGGCTTCAGATATTGCTTCTGCTCCGGAAGGGCGCCGGTTACAGTGACCGTTTTTTGGTCGAGCAGGATACAGCCCTCCAGCTGCAGCTCCAATAATCCCGATGCCAGCAGGCAGGCTTCATCAAAGTATTTGCAGGCATATGAGACAATTGTAAAATGATAAGTATGAAATAATTTTAAAACCCTAATGTTAATATTTGTTGATAGGTAAACACGTGAAAGTAGGGGCAGAAATCCCAATCAGAAGGTTCTGCTCCTGCTAAAGCATTTCCAGAGTTTAGTAAATGTTAAGAGTGATTGACTTGTTTCTTATCCACCAAAGAAATATAATAATGCTTATCTGGAAAAATGTCATATACTGAGGTGGTTTGAAATTAGGAGGAATCAGGAATGAATAGGATTTTAATAATAGATGATGATAGAGAACTTTGCACATTGATTAAGCGCAGCGTTTTTTCTGAAAATATAGAAGCCGACTGTTGTAATACCGGCAAAGAAGGCCTAAAAAAAATAAAGGAAAAAGACTATCAGCTTGTGATACTTGACATTATGATGCCCGGCATGGACGGATTTGAAACACTGGAAAAAATCAGGGCAGAAAACAACCTGCCGATTCTGATGTTTACATCTAAAAATGACAGTGCTTCCAAAGTGCGGGGATTACGGGCAGGAGCTGACGATTATCTGACAAAGCCTTTTGATATGGACGAGCTAATAGCCCGTATTGTTTCGCTGATACGACGCTATATCCGTTTCAATCAACCAGACGGAACACCGCGGCAGCTTCACTTTGACGGTCTGGAAATCGACCTTGAAAGCCGCTCCATTACTACAATCAATGGAACATTTGAACTTCCCCCAAAGGAATTTGACTTACTTCTTTTCTGCGCGAAAAATCAAGGGAAAATCCTTACAAAGCAGCGGATTTATGAAGAAGTCTGGGGCGAGGAATATGTCTATGACGACAGCAACATTATGGCAATCATCAGCCGCTTGCGGAAGAAATTAGAAGAAAATCCCGGAAACCCGAAATACATTCAGACAATCAAAGGTATCGGCTACCGTTTCAACAAGGAGGTATGATTTTCATGGAATTAGTTGCTGCTGTATCGGTTATCATTGCCATAATTTCTGTCCTTACTTCCTGCCTGATTGTCAGACGGGTAAAGAAACAGATTTCCGAAATGTCTGACGCACTGGCTGATGTGAAGAACGGAAACGGAAACAGACGTATTTTATCCGCTGCAAATGAGCTTATCGCGCCGCTTGCCTATGAAATCAATGATATTATCGTATCTTATGAAAACAGGTTCTTTGCGTTTCGCCAGACAGACGAAACAAACCGGCAGCTTATGACGAGCCTTTCGCATGATGTGAGAACGCCCCTTACTACTTTGATTGGGTATCTTGACGCCGCACACAAAGGAATTGTTACCGGGAAAGACCGCGACGATTATATAGAAACCGCCCGGCGGAAAGCACACGACCTAAAAGAATATATTGACGTACTTTTTGACTGGTTCAAGCTGGGTTCAGATGAATTTGCTATGGAAATAAACACTATCGAAGCGGGAAAACTGACAAGGGATATACTGATTGACTGGATACCGATATTTGAGGATAAGCAGATAGAGTACCATATTGACATTCCCGAACAGCCATTCCGGGTAAGACTGGATACGGATGGCTATATGCGGGTATTGAACAATCTCATACAAAACGTGATTGCTCACAGCCATGCGGATAGGATAGAAATGATTTTGTCAAAGCAAAGCGGAAATATGAAAATCTTATTAGCCGACAATGGTATTGGAATTGAAAAAGAAGATTTGAAACATATTTTTGAACGGCTTTATAAGTGCGACAAAGGACGCTCTGAAAAGGGCAGCGGTCTGGGGCTGTCTATCGTACATCAGCTTGTAGAAAAAATGAATGGAACCATAACGGCGGAAAGCGTACCGGGGAAAGGAACCGCTTTTACGCTGATTTTCTCCCTTGCAGATTAAGGCTGCCCTCTATGGCGACAGCCTTAATTGCTTTTTAGGGGAAAAACGGCGGTGTAAAGCGGACATTCGCATTTTGCTTTGCTACATGCTCATGAACGCAGACCGCTTCGCTTATCTGCGTTCAAATTGCAAGGTTAATGCAAGGTTAGTGCAAGGTTAATGCAAGGTTGGCGTGGTATAATCCCTTTCAGAACAAGGAGGTTTGAATATGAGTGATTACATCATTGAAACAAAAAATCTGACAAAACAGTATGGCGCACAAAAGAGTGTTGCCGACCTCAATATCCATGTGGAGAAAGGGAAAATCTATGGTCTGCTTGGAAGAAACGGAGCGGGGAAAACAACGACCATGAAAATGCTGCTTGGGTTGACACAGCCAACGTCAGGCGAAGTTAGGATATGGGGAGAGCCTTTAAGGGGCAACGAAAAGAAAATACTTCCGCGTATCGGCAGCCTGATCGAATCCCCCGGTTTTTATCCCAATCTGACCGGCACGGAGAACCTGCGTATCTTTGCTACGCTGCGGGGAGTACCGAGCAGCCATGCAATTAAGGATGCTTTGGATTTAGTCGGTTTGCCCTATAAGGACAAGAAGCTGTTTTCGCAGTATTCTCTTGGTATGAAGCAGCGGTTAGCGATTGCCCTTGCCATCATGCACGACCCGGAGCTTTTAATACTGGACGAACCAATCAACGGGCTTGACCCTATCGGCATTGCAGAGGTTCGTTCTTTTATCCGTGAACTTTGCGATGCACGGGGAAAAACAATTTTGATTTCCAGTCACATTCTTTCGGAAATTTCTTTACTGGCTGATGATATAGGGATTATCGACCACGGTGCATTACTGGAAGAGGAAAGCCTTGCAAAGCTGGAACAGAAAAGCAGTAAACATATCCGCTTTATTGTTTCTGATACGGCACAGGCGGCAAGAATTTTAGAACATAATTTCCATGAGAGCCATTTTTCGGTACAGGATGACCACAACCTGCGTCTGCACAATTTGGATTTGGCTGTCGGGGAGATTGTTACCGCTTTTGTGGAAAACGGACTGGTGGTATCGGAAGCGCATACCTGCGAGGAAAGTCTGGAAGAGTATTTCAAGCGTGTGACAGGAGGCGAGGGAATTGCTTAAATTGGTCTATTGTGAATTTCTGAAATTAAAACGGAAAAAATTTGTATTATTAACAATTCTTGCGGCTGCACTGTTTCCTATTTCTATGATCGCATTTGCTGTGAAAGGCAATTTAGAATTTGACTGGCTTTATATGAATATTGCTATATTTGGATATTTTTTACTATTACCAACAGTTTTGGGGGTTTTGGGAGCGATATTGTTCTTTTCGGAAGAAACGAATGGAACACAAAAGAACCTTAACGCAATCCCGGTTTCCACAGCAGCCCTGTTCATTGCAAAAGTAATTATTATATTGATATTTTCCGTTATATATTCTCTTGCGACGACTGGCGCGACCTTAATAGGCGGATTGATCATAGGGAGTACCGACCATATTCTTTACAGGCTGTTGATGGGACTTCTCATTGGTGTTATGGTGGCGTTTTCTATACTTCCTGTTATCGCCATTGAATGTCTGAGCAGGAAAGGCTATATTTTTTCTATAATTCTATCGTTTGTTTATGCAAGTGCTAGCTTTGAGATCGTATTTGCTATATCAAACGTTCTGACTCCCCTGTCTGCTGTTTTCAGATGGGCATTACCTCGCATGACTACAGGATCTGCTTCCGGTTACGGATTGGACGACTGGTTTTTAAATTCTCCCGCGTGTATTGGTGTTTTGATGCTGACCGCGATTGCTTCATTAACGATTGCGATTGTCTATAAAAGCAGGCAGGAAATTTAGGGGGTGTTAAAAATGATACGACTAATAAAAACAGAGTTTTTAAAATATAAAAGATACAATATTCTTTGGCTTGGAATTGTATCTGTACTTTTTTCTATTATTTTAGCAGCGTTCCAATTAGCCGGAACCAATAACAGTATAATCAGCTACACAGGACTTTCGGAGGGAGCGATCTGGAACCATTTTAGCTTATTTCTTCCCTTTACATTCACGTTAGTGGTTGGATATTCCATTAACCGGGAATATACCGATCTTACATTGAAAAATATACTGGTCGTTCCGGTTTCAAAATTCAGGTTGATTTTATCAAAAATAGTAGTAGGTTATGGCCTGGTAATTCTTGAATGGATTTTCAGCTTTATTGTTACTTTGATTATTGCTAAAGCAATGGGCTGCACAGATATCAATTTGCAATCTTGCGTTATAAGCCTTAAACAGCTATTTGTTGTAAGCACTTGCTGTTATATTGCGATCCTTCCGGTCATTGTTATAGCAACGAGAAAGCAGGACAAATTTCTGTCCGGGGTAATCTTCTCATTCTTCTATGGATTTTGTGGAATATTCCTTGCTGATGGGAACCTTATCAATGTATATCCTATGACAACAGGATTAGTGCTTTCAAATTATGCGCATGATGAAAAAATTGTATATTCTCCGTTGTTGAGTATAAGTGTTATCATTATTATTTTCATTGGCACCCTTATACTTCTGAAAGTGCTTAATCGAAAGCGCAATGACATATAATCTTCCACGCGACGGCAAGAAGAAAGAACAGTCGAAATACCTGATGGGAAAATGAAGCATGCGCTGTCTGCCTGTTTACCGAATGGAGATAATTAGTTGACTGCCTGGAGAGCGGAGATAGTCTTGGACAGTATGGTAAGGAATGAAATGATCACGCAGGAAGATGCGGATAGGATACGAGGGGAGAAATAAAGCGGAAAAGAATGATGATGTGGGAAAAGTATTGATTGTTTCTTTTGCCATGGAAGAAGGACAGATATACAGCCAGGTGTGGAAAGAGCCATATTACAGGGCAGAGGACAATGTAATGAGCCTGATCCGGAGAATACGAAAGAAAATAGAACCTGATCCGTCAAAACCAATTTATGTTTTGACAGTGTGGGAGTCGGCTATAATTCAATAATGCAATAAAAAGAAAATGAGCGGCTGCTGTCAATTCTAAAAGACAGAGCTGCTTATTTTGCATCGGCAGCACCGAAAGACTCGTCGCAGGCATATGGGATGGAAACCATAATTTTCTATCAAGAAATCTTCATAAAAATAGTCGGTAAAAAAGATTGATATTATCGAATCCATTGCGTATAATAGAAATGTAAAGAAAGTAAAGAAAACCAAGCGGATATTTTGAAAGGATGATGAAATATGGAAGTAGCAAAAATTTCCAGCAAAGGGCAGATTACCATTCCCGTATCTGTACGGAATGCGCTGAAACTGAAAGCCGGGGATAAGATTGTGATCTTAGAGGAAAACGGCAGGTTCTATTTTGAAAATTCCGCAATGCTGGCATTTAAGCGGGCAGAAGAAGCGTTTGCCGGGGAGGCCAAGAAGGCAGGCTTCACATCCGAGGAAGAAATGCAGGACTACATGAAGGAAATTCGGAAGGAAGTAAGGGGGTATTAGTTTGCGGGTAATGCTCGATACCAACATTTTTATCTCAATGATCTTCTTTCCGTCGGAACAGACAAGGGAGCTTGCAAGGCGGTTGACGGACAGCCATCAGATTGTGGTATGCGACTACGTGGTTGAGGAGCTGCGGCTTGTGACAGACCGGAAGTTCCCGGCAAAGAGGAAGTTTCTTGACCGTTTCTTTCTGGAACTGCCTTTTGAAATGGTTTATACACCGAAAGCGTTGGATTTGAACGGATTCCCGGAGATGCGGGACACAAAGGATTCCCCGATACTGGCAACGGCAATCATGGAAGGCATTGACGTATTTGTGACGGGAGATAAGGATTTTCTGGTTCTGGATGTGGAAATCCCGGAGATTGTCACGATGGCGGAATTTCTGGAACGATATTAAGAGTATGGAGGAGCTATTGATTTCTGCGTTGGTAAGATTGTGCAAAGAAAACTGAATAATGGAATTAAAGGTAAGCAGCGAATCTAAGAAACAGGTGCGCTGCTTCTTTTTTTGCAAAAAAATAAAAAAGTTTTGGGAAGAACACCGCAAGCCCGCAGATGATGCGGAAACCGAGGAAGGAAAATGAAGCGTACAGGGAATGGGCGAGGAATCTGTCGCCTGTTGCTGCATGGAGAGAATAAAAAAGGATTGAAAAACATTGATTTTATCAGTATAATCGTCTGTAGACATTTGATTAACAGACAGGAGTTTGGCGAAGATGAAGAAAATACTTACATTAATTGAAGAGGAACTGGTGCCGGCATTTGAGAAGGCAGGGGTGGAGGCGTCCTATGCAAAGGTGACGGTTTCCAACCGACCGGATCTCTGCGAGTTCCAGTGCAACGGCGCGATGGCGGCGGCAAAGAAGTACAAAAAGGCTCCCATCATGATCGCAAAGGATGTAGTTGCTGCTTTGCAGGACAGCGCGATGTTTGAAAAAGCGGAGGCGGTAAATCCCGGCTTTATCAATCTGAAGCTGGCGGGAGATTATCTGGCAGGCTTTTTAAGCGACATGCAGGCGGACGAAAATCTGTCTGTGGAGAAGGCAAAGGAGCCGAAAAAGATCATCATCGACTACGGCGGAGCGAATGTGGCAAAGCCGCTCCATGTAGGGCATCTGCGCTCCGCGATCATCGGGGAAAGCGTCAAGCGCATGGGGCGCTTTATGGGACATGAGGTGATCGGCGACGTGCACCTGGGCGACTGGGGACTGCAGATGGGGCTGATCATCACCGAGCTGCGGTATCGTCAGCCGGAGCTTGCGTATTTTAAGGAAGGCTATACCGGGGAATATCCGCAGGAGGCGCCGTTTACGATCGGTGATCTTGAGGAAATTTATCCGGCGGCGAGCAAAAGATCGAAGGAGGACGAAGCGTACCGCGAGGAGGCGCTGGAGGCGACAAAGCAGCTCCAGCAGGGAAATCGGGGCTACCGCGCGCTCTGGCAGCACATTATGCGCGTGTCCATTGCCGATCTGAAGAAAAATTACAGCCGTCTGAATGTGGAATTTGACCTCTGGAAGGGGGAATCGGACGCGCAGCCGTACATCCCGGACATGGTACAGCGCATGAAGGACGAGGGCTTTGCGCACGAAGACCAGGGGGCGCTGGTGGTGGATATAAAGGAAGAAACGGATGTCAAGGAAATTCCGCCGTGTATTATTCTGAAATCGGACGGAGCGTCGCTGTATGCGACCACCGACCTGGCGACCATCGTAGAGCGCATGAAGCTTTACCAGCCGGATGAAATCTGTTATCTGGCGGACAAGCGGCAGGAGATGCACTTTATCCAGGTATTCCGTACCGCGCGGAAAACCGGGCTTGTGAAGGAGGATACAAAGCTTTCCTTCCTTGGCTTCGGCACAATGAACGGAAAGGACGGCAAGCCGTTTAAGACAAGGGACGGCGGCGTGATGCGTCTGGAGCATCTGATCGCGGATATCGAGGAGGAGATGTACCACAAGATCATGGATAACCATGAGATCGACCCGCAGGAGGCGCGCGAGACGGCGAAAATCGTCGGACTTTCAGCGATCAAGTACGGCGATCTGTCAAACCAGGCGTCCAAGGACTATGTGTTTGATATAAACCGGTTTACTTCCTTTGAGGGAAATACCGGACCGTATATTCTCTATACGATCGTGCGTATTAAGTCGATCCTGAATAAATACCAGGCAGCGGGCGGCAGCGCGGCAGAAGGGAGCATACTTGCTGCGGCAAATGACAGTGAAAAAGCGCTGATGCTGGAGCTGAGCCGCTTCAACGGCGTAATGGAGAATGCTTTCGAGGAGACGGCGCCGCACAAGATCTGTTCCTATATTTATGACCTTGCGAATGCGTTCAATCGTTTCTACCATGAAACGAAGATTTTAAGCGAGGAGAATGCGGCGCAGAAGGCGTCCTGGATCTCGCTTCTCTGTCTGACAAGAAGGGTTCTGGAGGCGTGCATCGGAGTGCTTGGCTTTGAAGCGCCGGAGAGGATGTAGGTGAAATAACAGACACCGCTGTGAAGGAAAGCGCGCGGATGGCTTCGGGCCTTTGCGTGGGGAAAGGATTTTCGGTAGATTTTCTTGTGAATCTTAAGGAAACATGAACCGCCGCAAAAAGGTTGGACATTTACAGGTGGGTGTGTTATTATCAACATAAGAGGTGAGGAAAATGTCTGATAAGAGGAAAATATCAACAATTTTAGGAATCTGCGGGGCAACAGTGCTGGCAGCGGGCGGCAGTATTTTTCTGACAAATACCGGGCTGTCCCTGGTGGATCAGAGCCAGCAGGTTGAAGGAGAGACAGAGCCGGGGCTTGGTGCGCAGACGAAGGAAACCGAGCAGCCGATCACTGTCGAGCAGTTTTCAAAAACAAAGGATTCATTTACGGTGTCGTCGAAAACGGCGTCGGATACAAAGACGAATGCAGATAATCAGAACATTTCCGGGACGGGGAATGCGGCGGACACGTCTGCTGCGGGAACCTCCGGGGAGAATTCAAGCATGATGTATGCCACCGGCGGCGTGAATGTCAGAAGCAGCGCAGGCGTGGAGGGGGATATCCTCGGCACGCTCCAGGTGGGAGAGGGCGTTACCGTAACCGGAAACAGCGAGGGCAACTGGATAGAGGTGACCTATAACGGGCAGACCGGCTATGTCAGCGGAAATTATCTGCAAAATGGAAGCACGGGCGGCAATGGAAGTACCGGCAGCAACGGAAGCACCGGCAGCAATGGAAGCACCGGCAGTTCGGGCGGTACTGTCAGCCAGACGGAGGGCACGGACAGCAGCTCCTCAAACGGCAGCAGCGGCACTGACAGCAATTCGGCGGGAAGCAACGGCGGTTCTTCGAACACCGGCAATACGCCGGCAGTCATTACCTGGAACGTTACTTCCATGAGCGGCACCATGTATGCGACCGGCGACGTGAATGTCCGCACCGGTGCAGGCACGAGCAATGACCGCATCGGCGGTTTGAGTGCAGGATCTTCTGTCACGGTTACCGGCTCAACGGACAACGGCTGGATACAGGTAAGCTACGACGGGCAGACCGGTTATGTTGCAGGCAATTATCTGTCCTGGGACAAGCCGTCAGGCGGCGGTTCATCAGGCGGCAGCAGCGGCGGTTCATCGGGAGCATGGGACGACAGCTATACATACGATCTGAGCAGCCGTTATGTCTCTGAAGATGAACTGGCAGGGTACAGCGCAAGCGAGCTTGCGATCATACGAAACGAGATTTTTGCGCGGCACGGACGCATCTTCACAAAGCAGACATATAAGGATTATTTTTCACAGAAGACATGGTATGAGCCGACTTACGACCCGTCCTACTTTGATGCGAATTTGGACAGCTTTTTGAACGATTACGAGTGGGCGAACCTTGCTGTCGTTCAGAAACTGGAAGATGCAAAGAGCTAGGGAGGAATATGTGATGACGGATAACAATCAACAGTATAAATGGCGGCAGAGAAAACAGCGCAACACACGCCTGGGAATCTGGATCGTTGTGGTAATTCTTGTTTCGGTGGGCGGCACCTTTGCCTATGAGGGGCTTCGGGACAGCGATCCGCAGAGAGTTGCCGAGGAATATGTGAAAAAAGCAACCGGAGTCGAGAGCTTTACCGTGGAGGCAGGCGACCGCTCCTTAAACGCAGATAATCAGTTTGTGCAGGATTACACCTTCACCTACACGGTGGACGGCAAGGAAACCAGTCAGCGGCTCAGTCTGACACAGCAGCAGGAAAAGAAATACGGTCTGTTTGATCAGTGGGCGGTGCAGGCGGCCGGCGCAAATGCGGTCGATATGGAGCTGATCGTTCCGGCAGGCGTGCAGGTGCTGATCGACGGCGCAAGTCCGGATGCATCCAGCGTGAAGGAGGATGACACGCTCTCACCGGGTGCGGTCCGCTATCAGCTTACCGGCGTGGAACCGACGGCGAAGCTTCAGATCAACGGGCTTCCGTTTGAATCCTTTGAGGGTACTCTGGAGACGAGCAATGGTCTGCTTGATATCCGTGACCGTCTGGAGGTCAGCGAAAACGCGAAGATACAGATGGAAGAGCTTGGAAAGAGCATGATCAATGAGCTGTACACTGCAGTGATGCAGGGAAAAGCGTCCTCAGACCTTGGGGAAGATTTCGCCGATGTTCCGAATAAGGATAATCTGTTTAAGGCAATATCCAGTAATCTTTTCCGCGGTGACGAGCTGCAGGCGGATAATATCACGTTTGAGGGCTTTGAGCCGACGTTTGGAGACATCTACTATCCGGGAAGAGATGAGGAGAGCTATATTGGAATCGAAATGACGCTTTCCTATACCTGCAGCTACGAGCAGGCGGAGGCGGAAACCGAAGAGGAAACTGAGGAGGAGACCGAAGCACAGTCTGAGAGCGAATCTGAGACTGAGACAGAGAGCGCAGGCAATGCGGGAACAAAGAAAGAAGCAAAATTCTATTTCCGCTATCAGAATGGCGACTGCGTGGTGACATCTGCGGAGATTCCGGGTGTACTCTAAGACAACGGCGGGAGAGGCAGGAATGAAAAAATATTTAAGGGGGCTGGCGCTGGTTCTGATGCTGGCGCTTGCAGGCAGCTATAGCTCCTCTGCGCAGGCGATGCTGACGGAGGAGGAGCAGCTTGCCAACCGGCAGAAGGACAGTGAAGCAGAAAAAATCATAGATGCCGACAAGGAAGCGGGAGCTTCCGGGACGGAAAAGGAAAGCGGTGAAGAGACGCAGGACAGCGAACCGGCTTCCGGGGAGCAGGAGAGCGAGTCAGCTGCAGAGGCGCAGGACGGTATTCAGGGAACCGGGGACGGACCGCTGGTTGCGATCGATCCGGGACACCAGGGACCGGGGCAGGATATGTCCGGCGTGGAGCCGAACGGTCCCGGGTCTGATATCATGAAGGCGCGGCTTGCCACCGGCACCAGCGGCTGTGTATCCGGGCTGGATGAGTATGAGCTGGATCTTGATGTTTCTTTAAAGCTGCGAGACGAGCTGATCAAAAGAGGTTATCGCGTGATCATGACGCGCGAGACACACGACATCGACATCAGCAACATTGAACGCTGTCAGGTGGCGAACGAGGCGGGCGCGGATATTCTTCTGCGCATCCATGCCAACGGTTCGGAGGACGGCAGCGTATCGGGCGCGCTCACAGCGGCGCCGTCCGCGTCCAATCCGTATGTGTCGGATATCTACGAGAGCTGCATGAAGCTGGCGGACGATCTGATCAACGCCTACTGCGAGACGACCGGGCTTTATAACCGCGGCATCTGGATTACCGACGATATGACGGGGATCAACTGGAGCGATATGCCGGTGACGATCCTGGAGATGGGCTTTATGACGAATCCCGGTGACGACGCGTACATGGCGGATGCGGCAAACCAGGATGTTATGGTTCAGGGAATCGCAAACGGAGTTGACAGATACTTTGGGAGATAGACAGTATGTTCTTGGAGCTGGCGGACAAAGTCGGACGGGTGATCGGACCGGTTCTGATCCATTACCTGGTGATCAATATCATAAGTATGATGAGGCTGCATGCAGATGCAGCCTTTCTGACTAGCATAGCGGCAGTGCTTGTACTGCCGTTGTTTTGGCAGATGTACAAAAAAGACAAAGAGCTGACTGGGAATGGCCGCAGGACGCCGGAAATGGCGGCTTTGGATTATGTGAAAATTGCGGTGCTCGGTATCGTCTGCAATTTGCTGCTGACGCTGGTGATGAACTGGATCCTTTCTTTTTTCTCCTTTTCCAACCAGACGCAGGAGGCGTTGTTTGGAAGCAATCTGGCAGTTCAGCTCGTCGGCGTCGGGATGATCGTCCCGATTATGGAAGAAGTTTTATTTCGGGGTATTGTATATAATCGTTTGAAGGGTTATACTAAAACTGCGCAGTCCGCCGTAATTCTGGCGGCAGCGATTTTTGCCGTGTATCACGGAAATGTGGTTCAGATGCTGTTTGCGTTTCCTATGGCGCTCATTCTGATCGCAGTGTATGAAAAATGGGGGACGCTGCGGGCGTGCATCACCTTCCACATGGCGGTGAATTTAAGCTCTGTGATCCTCACGGCAGTATTAAGCAGCAGATAAAGGAGAGGCTAATGAAGAAAGAGATTTTAAGCTGGATTGGGTGTTTTGCGGTCGCGATCGCGGCGGCGCTGTTTATCGTGACGTTTATCGGACAGAGAGTGGAGGTCGACGGGCGTTCCATGGAGCCGACGCTGGAGGATAAGGATAATCTGATCTGTGATAAGATCAGCTATCGCTTCAGCGAACCGGAGAGATTCGACATCGTGGTGATCTACCCGTACGAGGGCAGCAAAAAGGAACGCTGGATCAAGCGCATCATCGGTCTTCCGGGCGAGGAAGTGCGCATTGATGAGGAAGGAAATATTTACATTAACGGGGAGATCCTGGAGGAATCCTACGGCAAGGAAGTGATCCAGGATCCCGGCATGGCGATCGAGCCGATCCAGCTTGGCGAGGATGAATACTGGGTGATGGGCGACAACCGCAACCACAGCAGCGACAGCCGTGTGATCGGTCCGGTGACGAAGGACCGTATTATCGGAAAAGCGTTCGTGCGCATTTATCCGTTCAGCAAGCTTGGATTTATTAAACATCAGTAATAGAGAAGGAGTCTGAAAATGGACAAGAAAAACGTTTGGAGCAGCTACAGCAAAAAACAGCTCACAGAGCTGGAAAAATTAAACAAGGAGTACCGTCATTTCCTCGACCATGGCAAGACGGAGCGGGAGTGCATCAGGGAAGCGGTGAAGCTGGCAAAGGAGGCAGGCTACCGCGATCTTGGCGAGGTCATCAGGAAAAAAGAGACGCTCTCCGAGGGCGATAAGGTGTATGCTGTCTGCATGGGAAAGACGATCGCGCTGTTCCACATCGGAAGCAAGGACATCGAAAAGGGTATGAATATCCTGGGAGCGCATGTGGATTCTCCGCGCCTGGATCTAAAGCAGAATCCGTTGTACGAGGACACGGAGCTTGCATACCTTGATACGCACTACTACGGCGGCATCAAGAAATACCAGTGGGTGACGATCCCGCTTGCCCTGCATGGTATTGTGGCAAAGAAGGACGGCAGCGTGGTGGACGTCTGCATCGGCGAAAAGGAGGATGATCCGGTATTCTGCATTACCGATCTTCTGATCCACCTCTCCGGCGAGCAGATGGAAAAGAAAGCGGCAAAGGTCATCGAAGGCGAGGCGTTAAACCTGCTGATCGGAAATATTCCGCTGGCGGATCAGGAGGAGACGGCGGTAAAAGCGAATGTATTAAAGCTCTTAAAACAGCAGTACGATATCGACGAGGATGATTTCCTCTCGGCGGAGCTGGAGGTGGTTCCGGCAGGAAAAGCGAGAGAATGCGGGCTTGACCGCAGCATGGTGCTCGCGTACGGACACGACGACCGTGTGTGCGCATACACCTCTCTGGCGGCGATGCTGGATATGAAAAAGGTGAAACGCACTGCGTGCTGCATCCTGGTAGATAAGGAAGAGATCGGCAGCGTCGGCGCAACCGGTATGCAGTCCCGGTTCTTTGAAAATACGGTGGCGGAGCTTTTAAACTGCATGGGAGACTACTCGGACATCAAACTGCGCCGGGTGCTGGCAAATTCCCGGATGCTTTCCTCCGATGTGAGCGCGGCGTTCGATCCGGAGTTTGCTTCGGCGTTTGAGAAGAAAAATACGGCATATTTTGCGCACGGGATCGTGTTCAACAAGTATACCGGCTCGAGAGGAAAATCCGGCTCCAACGACGCCAACGCGGAATATATGGCGCAGCTTCGCGCAACTCTGGAGAAGCATGAGGTGGCGTTCCAGACGGCGGAGCTTGGAAAGGTAGATTTCGGCGGCGGCGGAACCATCGCCTACATTCTGGCGCTTTACGGAATGCAGGTAATCGACTGCGGCGTTGCAGTTCTGAATATGCATGCGCCGTGGGAAATCGTCAGCAAGGCAGACGTCTATGAGGCGAAGCGCTGCTATGCGGCATTCCTGGCGGAGTAGGTGTGCGGTATGAAGTCGAAGATACCGATAGAGATCTCGGCAAAGCATATCCACCTTTGCCGGGCGGATTTTGAAAAGCTGTTCGGCGAGGGACGCGAGCTGACCTTTGTCAAGGAGCTGAGCCAGCCGGGGCAGTTTCTGGCTGAGGAGCGGCTGACGATCGAGGGACCGCGCGGGCAGATGGAGCATGTGGCGATTCTGGGACCCTTCCGAAAGGAGACGCAGGTGGAGCTGGCGATTACAGACACCCGCAAGCTTGGCATCGAGAAGGTGATCCGTCAGTCGGGCGATATTGAAGGGACGCCTGGCTGCCGCCTGATCGGTCCGAAGGACAGTCTCGATCTGGAAAAAGGAGTAATTGTGGCAAAACGTCACATACATATGACGCCGAGCGACGCATACCGTATGCATGTGAAGGACAACGAAGAAGTGTTTGTGATCACGCAGAGCTACGAGCGGGCGCTGATCTATGCGAATGTGGTGGTGCGCGTGCACCCGGATTTCGTGCTCGCGATGCATGTGGATACGGATGAGGGCAACGCCTTCGACCACGGCGAGGAGCAGTATGGCGTGATCTTAAAGCTGTTTGACGGAAACGCTTACAGCTTAAGTGACTGGGCGGACGAGCTTCTGTCCGGCATACAGAGGTAAAAAGCGGGCACTTCCGGCGGATGAAGATCCGGCGGTGCGGAAATAGAAAATATATTTGACGGAGGAAACGTATGGGTAACGTAAAGAGAGTTTATGTGGAAAAGAAACCGGCTTTTGCTGTGCAGGCCAAGGAACTGAGACACGAAATACGCAGCTACCTCGGCATTACCGGGATGACCGGCGTGCGCGTACTGATTCGCTACGATGTGGAAAATATATCAGAGGAAGTATTCGAAAAGGCGTGCAGGACGGTATTTTCAGAGCCGCCGGTGGACACCCTTTATCATGAGAACTTTCCGATGGGAGAGAGCGACCGCGTTTTCTCTGTAGAGTACCTGCCGGGACAGTTTGACCAGCGTGCGGATTCTGCCGAGCAGTGCGTGCGCTTCTTAAACGAGGAAGAAGACCCGGTAATCCGTTCGGCGACGACCTATGTCATTGAGGGAACGCTGACGGAGGAGGAATTTGCGGCGGTGAAGAACCACTGCATCAACCCGGTGGATTCCCGCGAGACGGGGATGGAAAAGCCGGAAACGCTGGTGACGGTTTTCGACGAACCGGCGGATATTAAGATTTTTGAAGGCTTCCGTGAGCTTGCAGAGGCGCCGCTTAAGGAGCTGTACGCTTCCTTAAATCTGGCGATGACGTTTAAGGATTTCCAGCACATCCAGCATTATTTTACGGATGAGGAAAAGCGCGATCCGTCCATGACGGAGATCCGCGTGCTGGATACGTACTGGTCAGATCACTGCCGCCACACGACCTTCTCCACGGAGCTGAAGGACGTTGCGTTCGGTGAGGGCGATTACCGGGAGCCGATCGTCGGCACCTATGAGAAATACCTGGCGGACCGCGCGGAGATTTTCAAAGGGCGCGACGATAAATTTGTCTGCCTGATGGATCTGGCGCTGATGGCGATGCGCAAGCTGAAAAAAGAGGGGATGCTGGAGGATCAGGAGGAATCGGACGAGATCAACGCCTGCAGCATCGTGGTGCCGGTGGAGATCGACGGAAAGACGGAAGAGTGGCTGGTGAACTTTAAGAATGAGACGCACAACCACCCGACGGAGATCGAGCCGTTCGGCGGCGCGGCAACCTGCCTTGGCGGTGCGATCCGCGATCCGCTCTCCGGCAGAACCTATGTATATCAGGCGATGCGTGTGACCGGCGCTGCCGATCCGACTGTATCTGTGAAGGAGACCTTAAAGGGCAAGCTGCCGCAGAAGAAGCTTGTGCGCGGCGCGGCGAAGGGCTATTCCTCCTACGGAAACCAGATCGGGCTTGCAACCGGTTATGTAAAAGAGATCTATCATCCGAATTATGTGGCGAAGCGCATGGAGATCGGTGCGGTCATGGGTGCTGCTCCGAGAAAGGATGTAAAGAGACTGACGTCTGATCCTGGCGATATCATCATCCTGCTTGGCGGACGCACCGGACGTGACGGCATCGGCGGTGCTACCGGTTCCTCGAAGGTACACACCGAGGCTTCCATCGAGGTCTGCGGCGCGGAGGTGCAGAAGGGTAATGCGCCGACGGAGCGTAAGATCCAGCGTATGTTCCGCCGCCCGGAGGTGAGCCGCCTTATCAAGAAGTGCAACGACTTTGGCGCAGGCGGCGTTTCCGTTGCAATCGGTGAGCTTGCTGCCGGTCTGCAGATCTACCTTGACAAGGTCCCGAAGAAATACGCCGGACTGGACGGCACGGAGATCGCAATCTCCGAGTCTCAGGAGCGTATGGCGGTTGTTGTGGACCCGGAGGATGTGGAAGAATTTTTGAAATATGCCAATGAGGAAAACCTGGAGGCGGTGGCGGTGGCTGTTGTCACCGAAAGCCCGCGTCTGGTGCTCATCTGGAGAGATAAAGAAATCGTAAATATCAGCCGCGCGTTCCTCGACACCAACGGGGCACACCAGGAGACCGGCGTGTTTGTCGAGATCCCGTCGAAGGAGGATAAATATTTCCGCAGAGACGAGGTGGCGGATGTTAAGGCGAAATGGCTGGATACCTTAAGTGACTTAAACGGATGCTCCCAGAAGGGGCTTGTGGAGATGTTTGACAGTTCCATTGGCGCAGGCAGCGTGCTGATGCCGTACGGCGGAAAATATCAGCTCACTGAAACGCAGGCGATGGTGGCGAAGCTCCCGGTTCTGGAGGGCAAGACCGATACCGTCACGATGATGGCATATGGTTTTGATCCGTATCTGTCAAGCTGGAGCCCGTATCACGGTGCGATCTATGCAGTGCTGGAGTCAGTGGCGAAGATCGTGGCGGGCGGCGGCGATTACCGAAAGATCCGCCTTACCTTCCAGGAATATTTCCGCCGCATGACCGAGGATCCGAAGCGCTGGAGCCAGCCGTTTGCAGCGCTCCTCGGCGCATACGACGCGCAGCTTGGTTTTGGTCTGCCGTCCATCGGCGGCAAGGATTCCATGTCCGGTACCTTCAATGACATTGACGTTCCGCCGACACTGGTTTCCTTTGCGGTCGACGTGGCGAGTGATAAGACCATGGTGACGCCGGAGCTGAAGATGGCTGGCAACAAGCTGGTGCTGCTGACGATTGAAAAAGATAAATATGATTTGCCGGTCTATGAGCAGATTAAAGACCAGTATGGAAAATTCTTTGAGGATGTGAAGGCAGGCAGAATCGTGTCCGCGTACACCGTGGACGGCAAGGGGCTTGCGCTTGCGCTCGCAAAGATGGCGTTCGGTAACGGGCTTGGCGTGAAGGTAGAGCACAATGTCGACGAGCGCGATCTGTTTACCGCCGGATTCGGCAACATTGTGGCTGAGGTTCCGGGCGATAAGGTGGGAGAGCTTTCCATCACCTACACGCTGATCGGCGAGGTGCTTGCGGATGCGCATCTTGAGCATAAGAATGTATCGCTCTCTCTCGACGAGGCGCTGGAGGCATGGAAGCGTCCGCTGGAGAGCGTGTTTAAGACGGTTTCCGGGGAGAACGGCGGTACGGCCTTCCTGGAGGAGACGGAAGCGTCTGAAGAGGCTGTTTTGGCGGAAAATGCGGAAGCAGGCGAGGTTGTTTCGCGCGTGGCAGGAGACGGTCCGATAGCCGTATTCCTTGCCGGCAAATTAAATCCGGAGGACGAGGCGACCTTTGAGAACGGCGTTTATAAGACGGACAAGATTTATGTCTGCAAACATAAGGTAGCAAAGCCGCGCGTGTTTATCCCGGTATTCCCGGGCACGAACTGCGAGTACGACAGCAAAAAGGCTTTCGAGCGCGCAGGTGCTGACGTAGACGTTAAGGTATTCAAGAATCTGACGGCGGAGGATATCCGTGATTCGGTAAATATTTTTGAGAATGCGATTAACCAGGCGCAGATCATCATGTTCCCGGGCGGATTTTCTGCGGGCGACGAGCCGGACGGCTCTGCAAAATTCTTTGCGACGGCGTTCCAGAACGAAAAGATGAAGGAAGCGGTTATGCGCCTCTTAAATGAGCGCGACGGTCTGGCACTCGGCATCTGCAACGGCTTCCAGGCACTCATTAAGCTTGGTCTGGTGCCGCACGGCGAGATCGTCGGACAGACGGCTGATTCACCGACGCTGACCTTCAACACCATCGGACGCCACATTTCCAGGATGGTTTACACGAAGGTGGTATCCAATAAATCCCCGTGGCTGCGTCTTGCAACGCCGGGCGCGACCTACTGCAACCCGGCATCCCACGGCGAAGGACGCTTCGTGGCAAACGCCGAATGGCTGAAGAAGCTGTTCGCAAACGGACAGGTGGCGACGCAGTACGTATCCCCGGACGGCGAGCTTGGCGTAAACAACGAGGAGTGGAATGTCAACGGCTCCCACATGGCGATCGAGGGCATCACCAGCCCGGACGGCCGCGTGCTCGGCAAGATGGCGCACTCCGAGCGCCGCGGCGATTCCGTAGCGATCAACATCTACGGCGAACAGGATATTAAGATATTTGAATCCGGCGTGGAATACTTCAAATAAAAAGGTTTAGTGTGGATTTGACTCTCGCGGCAGCTGCCAAATGGATGTGCGGGCACATCCGCTTGGCTCGCTGCTCGCGGGAATAAAAGATTTTTCATCATATTGTGTTTCCTTTAGACGAACAGGAGCATCATGCCTGCGAGTATTGCTGCGATAATCGCCATACCTGCTGTACCCATCAGCCACTTTCTGCGCTTGTCTTTGGTGGTGATATAGGGCATCAGATCTTCCGTGCCGGGAATTATCCATGCTTTGGTGTGCCCTACCCAGAAGCCGTCTATCAGAAAGCGGTCTATGAGGTTCATAACAGACAGGATTATGAATATCTGCCAGAATCCCTCCTCAAACTCTCTGGCATTATTGATAACATAGACGCATACCAACACATAGACGATATAACCGGGAACGCACAACATTTTAAGAAGGATGCTGTTCCGTCTGATCTTTTCATGAGTTGTCAGACCCATTAAAACGCAACGCTCCTGTACCTCCGTGCTATATAGATGTACCATATTAACAGCACCTTTGTAAATGCTGATAGCACAGACTAAAATCAATAACCCGCCTAATCCAAGTCCTTCTAAAACAGATTGTATAATCATCAGTTATTCTTCCTGACCCCCTGCTCATCCGCACATCTGGGATGCTTCTTCAGCTAATCCATAGCGGCGTAATCCGACTTTACACACTCTGCATAGGTCAGTGGGAAACTGGCTTTCAGCACGACACTTTTCCGCACTTCCCATCCATGTTCCCGCAGGAAACTTAAATATCCATTGGTTGACCATTTGCTGTACTGGTGAAAGCCTGACAGCTTCATCAGAAACGCTTTGACCTTTCCGCGAAAACGGTTGTCAGCGTGGGTGAAGGTCGGTGCGATCAACACGCCATCATCCTTCAGTACTCTATGTATTTCTGCCAGTGCTCTTTCAGGCTCCGGTACAATATGCAGAGCATTGGATACGATGACGACATCGAATGACTGAGCAGCATAGGGGAGACAGAACATATCCTGCACAGAGAAATGGAGCTTTGCAGACTGCACGCCCTGTTTTGCCTGTTTGATCATTTCCTTTGACGCATCTGTAGCTTCGATATGATCAGCAGCGCGGACGATATGTTTGGCGATCAGCCCGGTTCCGGCAGCAAGCTCCAGCACCTGCTTATGCCGCACTACAGGATAAATGAGAGAGTACATTTGCCTGTACGCCCTATGGTCTTTCCGCATGAAGCGGTCATAGATTTTTGCTGTTCGATCCCAGAAAGTTTTCTTCATAATGCTCCCCCTTTACAACGAGGTTAGCAATAACTAACCAAAAACCCTTTAAAAAGCCGCCCATTGACCGCTTTTCTGTTTAATCAAATAATCCTTTACAAACCCCAATGAAGCAGCGTTTCAAGTACCTGTGGATACAGTTCACCGCGAATCGTTTCATTTTTTGTAGTCTCAATTATACTCTTTGCATTTAACGCTGTCAATAAGATTCAAAAAATGTAAAAACCGGCCGTGTATGGGCGGCGCAGGACAAACGTCCACCGGACGATTGTGACGAATCGTCACATAAATGGGCGCAGGAAACTTAACATACAGCTTTTTCTATGCTGAATGTTTCAATTTGTTGCAACACATATAAAGTACTTGAAAAAGAAATCCCTATGCGTTTATGATAGGACTGTACAAATTAAGGGCATCGGAGTGTGAGCTGATCGATGCACATAAAAACGAAGGGAGTACTATCAATGGAACACACAAATGAGGGGACACAAATCTGTTATGCAATTCTGAGAGGCAAGGCAAACCAGCAGCTTTTTGAAGAGGAAATTCAAAAGATGAAGGTTCTGGACGTGGCTGCCAGCATCCGGAAGGAGATGGAGCCGGAAATCCAGGTGCTTGCCTACTGCGTATTGGACAACGAGCTGCATCTTGTGCTGCACGCTGCCGGGGAGCAGGCCGTTGAAAAATATCTGGATAAGGTGACAAAACGCTATGAGGAAACCTGCATTCCGGAAAACGACGCAATGCTGCGGATAGATTATTTGCCGAGCACTAATCATTTTCCGCAGGTAAATTCTTCCGTGCATGAGCAGGGAATCATGTACGGGATCAACCGGAAGGCTACTCACTTCAGGAAAAGTACTATGCATGTCCTGAAGGATATGAAATCCGCGCTTCGTTATTGCATGAAACTGCACATGATGCCGGTGAAGGAACAGATCGTCAGCGTGCCGGAGGATTACTGGTGGTGCAGCTATCCCGACTATCTCGGAAGAAGCTGGCTGCCGCTGGTAAGTACAGAGGAGCTTCTCGGCGAGCTGGATGTGAGCGAAAAACAGGCGCAGAGAATCATCCGGAAAAAGCATTTAGACGCACTTGCGAAAATATCTTCTAACAAGTAATACGTAACCGGATGAGGCATTGTGATGGAAAAATGAGAAATGTATGGAGAATATTTCATTGATGGAATATAATGAAAAGAGACAGAATGTTCTGTGTTATTATTTTATTGCTTTAGATTTTTTTATGATTATTTCAGAAGCTGTTAAGATATTTTTGCGATAATATAAACAGGCGCCCGGCTTAAACGATCTGACCGGGCGTTATCTGTAAGTGAGACGCAAAGGTTAGCGGATGTGATTTTGCGACAGGAAAGGAGACAAGCTATGAATCGGGAGCAGGTATTGATTATCGAAGATGACGCGGATATCCGCGAGGGTGTGCGCATTCTTCTTGAAAGTGAGAATTACCATGTGAAAGAGGCGGAAAACGGGAAGAAAGGGCTGGAGCTTTTGGAGGATTCCACAGATCTGGTAATTCTGGATGTGATGATGCCGGGAATGTCGGGACTGCGCACCTGCGAGGAAATCCGTAAAATTTCCAACGTGCCGGTGCTCTTTCTGACAGCGAAGGCGCAGGAGTCGGACAAGCTGATCGGGCTGATGGCGGGCGGGGACGATTATCTGCCCAAGCCTTTTTCCTATGCGGAGCTTTTGGGCAGAGTGAGGGCGCTGCTGCGCAGATACCGGGTATATATGGGAAAAACCGCCGCAAAGGAAGAAAAAGAGGAGGAATACCTGGAAGCGGGCGGTATCCGTATCCACGAGGTTTTCAACGAAGTGTATGTGGACGGCGTGCTCAGGGAGATGTCTGACATAGAATATCATATGTTGTTATTGATGATGCAGCATCCGGGCAAGATTTTTTCCGCGCAGAATCTTTATGAGAGCGTTTGGGAAGAGCCTTACTTTTACTCCTGCAACAGCACGATCATGGTACATATCCGCAAGCTGCGGGTAAAAATAGAGGAGGATCCCAAATATCCGAAATATATCAAAACGGTCTGGGGAAAGGGGTATAAATTTGACACGGTCGGCGAATAAAATACACTCTATTTATTTCCAGCTTGTGCTGCTGCTGACGGTCTCGGCGGTGACGGCGGGAATTGTTTTTCTGGCTCTTGAGAAGGCGGGGGTGTGGCTGATTGACAACTACTACGACACGCCTGAATATAACGAAAAGAAAAACCGTTTCTACATAGAAAAGATGCAGCAGTATATCGACGAGGAGCAGATCAGCTATGAGGACAGGACAAAGCTGAATGCCTGGGTGAAGGAGCAGCAGGTCATCAGCGTTCGCGTATATAAAAACAACACATTGATGTTTAATTCGGACTATCAGGAGCAGGAGCCGGAGACCGACGGCATTTATGCGAATGAAAACGATCTGCTGACCTATTATCCGGTGGAATTTGCGGATGGCACGGCGATGGTAGGGATTATAGGCTGGTATGTGTATCAGCTCTACAATTATGAGCAGATTACCACTCTTGTAGCTTCCTTTCTGCTGTTTCTGGTGCTCACGCTGCTCGGTATACGCCGGAAAATGGCTTACATCGCCAGGCTCAGCATGGAGATCGGGATACTGGAGGGCGGAAGTCTGGATTATAAGATCACGGTAACGGGGCAGGATGAGCTTTCGCGTCTCGCGCAGGGGCTGGATAATATGAGACGTTCCTTTAAAAATATGATTGCCAGGGAAGCCGAGATGGTGCGGGAGAATCAGAAGGTGGTCACAGAAATGTCACATGATCTGCGCACGCCGGTCACGTCCATTCTGCTCTACACAGAGATCCTGAAAAAAGGAAATTATGAGAGTACGGAGCAGTCTGCGGAATATCTGGACAAGATTGACCGGCAGGCGCGGCGCATGAAGCAGCTCACGGATCATCTGTTTGAGTATTCTCTGGTGTCGGGACAGCAGGAGATTACACTCGAAAAGGCGGAGAGCTACGAGGATCTGTTTTACGACCTGCTCTCGGAGACCTGCAGCTTTCTTGAACACAGAGGGTTTCACACGGTGACGCAGATGGAATGGCGCGACCAGAAGCTGCGGGTATGCACGGAGTATGTGGTGCGTATCATGGACAACATCACATCGAACATCTTAAAGTATGCGGATGCGGAGAAGCCGGTAAAAATTTCCAGCATGTATATCGGCCAAATGGCAGGCTTCGCATTCGAAAACAGCGTGCAGGAGCTGACAGAAAAGCCGGACAGCACCCGCGTCGGTCTGCAGAGCATAAAAAATATGATGCAGAAGATGGGCGGCATCAGCAAGACATGCGAGCAGGACGGCATATTCCGGATCGAGGTGCTGTTCCCGTGCATGAAGTAGCCTCCCGGTTTCAGTAGTTTCCTGGTTTCTATATATAATTCAGATGTATATTTATCCTCTTTTAAGTAAGCGGAGGGGCGCGATTCAGACGCGCCCCTCTTTGTTATTTAGAATTTTTCAGAATTGATTCAGAAATGATTAAGAAAGACAGTGCATACTGACAGAAAACGGAAGGACAGGGGGATATATGAAAAAGAAGATTTTTATTCTGCTGGCGCTGTGTATCGCAGCGGCAGGTGCATACTATGCTGTAAACCGCTTTCAGGGAAGCAGAAGCGGCGCAGCGGATAATAAGGATGTTGTTTATGTGAACCGTGTGTCGGATATCACCGGTTCCGCCAGCTCAGACTACAGAGAACGGTTTGGGGGCGTCATTGAGCCGCAGGCGACTGTCAAAATAAAGCTGGATGCTGAAAAGAAGGTGAAGGAATGTAAGGTTAAGGAGGGCGATCAGGTCAAAGAGGGTCAGACGCTGTTCGTCTACGATACGCGGGAGGATGAAAATAAGCTGGCACAGCTTGAAATTGATATTGAAAAGGAAAAGAGCGAGATTGAGAGCGACACGGCGGCAATCGCCAGGCTGGAGAAGGAGAAACGCTCGGCAAGTGCGGACGACCAGCTCTCGTACACGACGGATATTCTGACGCAGCAGAACAACATTAAGATGAGCGAGTACGAGATTAAGACGAAGACGCTGGAGATAGAGCAGCTAAAGGAAACGCTGCAGCACGCGGAGGTAAAATCGGAGGTATCCGGAATTGTTCAGACGATCAATCCGCCGGACAGCGACAGCATGAACAGCTCAGACGGCACATATATGAAAATTTTGAAGTCCGGTGATTTCCGCATTAAATGCAAGCTGAATGAACAGAACCTGCCGATGGTGACGGAGGGAATGCCGGTCGTGATTTTTTCACGGCTTGACAGGAACCAGACCTGGAAGGGGACAGTAACAGAGGTCATTACAGACAACACGCAGGAGGATGATGGAAACGCAATGGTCATCGGCGACAGCGGTTCTACCGGCTCGTCCAATTATCGTTTTTACGTACAGGCGGATTCGATTGAAGGGATGCTGCTTGGACAGCACGTTTATCTGGAGGAGGACAAGGGGCAGGAGACGGAAAAAGAAGGTCTCTGGCTGAATGAAGCGTATCTGACGCGGGAGGATGGAAAATTCTTCGTCTGGAGGGCAGATGAGAGCGAACGGATCCGCAGGCAGGAGGTTACGGTCGGCGAGTACGATGGGGAGCAGGAAAAATATCAGATTCTCTCCGGGCTTGCCGCAGAGGATAGCATCGCATTCCCGATGGACGGTATTCAGGAAGGCAGCCAGGCGGTGCTGAATGTGTATGACAGCAGCGCGGACGGCGCGGTGGCTGATGAAGCCAGCGGCGACGATACGGGTGATGATGACAGCGCCGAAGTGATCGAAGACAATGCAGATGATGATTTGATGGAGGATGATGCGAATGTCGAAGTGATCGAAGACAATGCAGATGATGATTTGATCGGGGATGATGCAAATGCCGAAGTGATTGAAGATAATGCAGATGATGATGTGGATATTACAGTCGTGGATGAATTGGACGGCGCGGAGGATGTACAGGAGTGAGCGATGTAATTTTAAATCTGAAGCATATTTATAAGGATTATCAGCAGGGAAAAATGGTGGTTCCGGTGCTGAAGGATGTCTGCCTGGAGGTGGAGAGAGGTGAGTATGTGGCGGTGATGGGACCGTCCGGTTCGGGAAAATCCACGCTGATGAACATTATCGGCTGTCTGGACCGCCCGACCTCCGGCGAATATCATCTTGCGGGGGAAGAGGTGCTGAAGCTGAGCGAACGCGGACTGTCGGATGTACGGCTGAAAAATCTTGGTTTCGTGTTTCAGAATTTTCAGCTTTTGTCCCGAATGAGCGCGCTGGAGAACGTAGCGCTTCCGCTGGTGTATGCGGGCGTGCGAAGATCCGTCCGGCGTGAGCGGGCGTATGAAGCGCTTGCAAAGGTCGGGCTTGAGGATCGCGTAAAATTTCTGCCCACCCAGCTTTCCGGCGGGCAGAAGCAGAGAGTGGCGATCGCCAGGGCAATGGTGAACCGGCCGGAGCTGCTTCTTGCGGATGAGCCGACCGGCGCGCTGGATTCCAGATCCAGCAGCCAGGTGATGGAGCTGTTCGGCAGGCTGAACGCAGAGGGCGTCACGATTCTGATGATCACGCACGACCGCAATATAGCGGAGTGTGCGCGGCGTATGGTAACGATTTTTGACGGAGAACTAAGCGAGGAAAAGCAATGAAAAAAGGAGCAGTTTTAGGAGCAGCTATTTTAATTGTGTGCGTTGGGGCAGCGGCGGGCGCTGTCCGTTTTCTGGTACAGCATAGGCAGGTGACGGCAAAGGTGGTGCCGGTGGCGAATGTGAACGTGGGATCGTTTTCGAATCTGGATGACGGAATGTATGGAAATATTACGTCGCGGGTGGAACAGAATGTCAGTCTGGACGAATCCTATCAAGTGGACAAGGTTTTTGTAAAGGAAGGCGATCATGTGAGCGAGGGAACGCCGCTGTTCAGCTACGATATGACGCTGACGGAGCTGAAGCTGGAGATCGCGCGGCTGAAACAGCAGACGGAGGAACTGCATCTGCAGAGAATGGAAAAGGAGCTGAAAAAGCTTGGCGGTACACTGACGGCGCAGCTGATTCCAAATGAGATAAAACAGCTTGCAGCAGGAGAGGAAGCTTCCCGGGAGGAGCAGGTAATACAGCCGCCGGAAGAGGCGCCGACGGAACCGCTTGCCGAAGCGTCAGCGGAAACGCCCGCCGAAACGCCAACGGAGCCTGGAACGAAAACGCCCGTCGAAACGCCAGCGGAGCCGGGAACGGAAACGCCCGTCGAAACGCCAGCGGAGCCGGGAACGGAAGCACCTGCTGAGACGCCGGCGGAGCCGGAAACGGAAGAACCCGCCGAAACACCGACGGAGCCGGAAACGGAAGCACCCGCCGAAACACCGACGGAGCCGGAAACGGAAGCGCCCGCCGAAACACCGACGGAGCCGGAAACGGAAGCGCCAGTCGAAACGCCGACAGAGCCGGAAACGGAAACGCCAGTCGAAACGCCGACGGAGCCGGAAACGGAAGAATCAACCGAGACATCGACGGAAACCGAGACAGAATCTGAAACGGAAAGCGAGACGGAAAATGGGACAGAGACGCTTCCGGACGAGGAAACCCTTAAAAATCTGCAGATCTATTGCAGTCTGGCGGAGGCAGTCTTAAATGCGGCGGACGCGTCCGCAGAGCAGACACTGACGGACAGTGAGAGAGCGATAGAGCTTTATCAGACATGGCTTGCAGATGTGCGGATACCGGAAAAACCGGAGGAAGAGCAGGTTGTGTCGGAGGATAATGCAGCTTCTGAAAATTATATGGAGGATTATAGTCTGAAGCCGGAAATTGTCCTATATTTCCAGAAACAGAATCAGGAGGACGCAGCCAAAAAGCTGGCGGAGAGCTACCGGGAAATCTGCCTGCGCTATGTGCTGTATCAGGCTCTTTCGGCAGATCCGGAGACGGTCACGCGGGAAGCGCTGAAAAAGGCGATGGACGCCTGTGGACGTCTTGGCGAAAACTGGCTGCGGGAAGCAGAGCTTCGCTGGTTTGAGCTTCGGAAGGATCCAAAGAATCCGGGCACGCTGGTGCCGACACTGCAGGATACGCTGAAAGCGTACGATGTCATGCTCAGCATCCGGGAACTGGATCCGGCGTCTTTTGAGGAAAATCTGATAAACTATCTCACCACACTGCGCGATTATTACCTGGCGCTTCCGGAGGAGGCGCGGGCGCTTGTGAGCAATTCGGAGGAATTTATCGAATTTCTGAAGCAGTATGGTCTGTGGAAGGAAGAGGAACCGGACAATCCGGACGGAGGTTTTTCAGACTGGAATATGCCGGATTATACGCCGGAGGAGCGCAGCGAACTGATAAAGGATAAAGAGCGGGAGATCGCCGCACAGAAACTGAGTATAAAAGAGGCCGCATTAGCGGTAAAGGAGCTGCAGGAAACGGTGGATGGAAAGATTGTAAAGAGCAGCGTCAGCGGAACGGTGCTCAGCATCGGATCAGAGCAGGGCGGCTCCGGCAGCGAGTATTTTGCACGGATCTCCAGTGCGGAAGGACTTTATGCCCAGGGCGTTCTGGATGAATTTGGCAAGGAAGAGGTAAAGCCGGGCGATGTCATACAGGGCACTTCCCTGGACAGTGGAGAAGAATTTACTGCTGTGATCAAGGAAATTTCACAGTATCCGAATTCCGGAAATGAGGGCGATTTTATTCTGTTTGGAGAACAAAACCAGAATACGTCGTATTATACCTTTTACGCGCTGATCGAGGATGCGGGAGACCTTCCGGAGGGAATGGCGCAGCTTCGTCTGTCGGGCAGCAGCACGGAGGATGCGATCAGCGTAGAGCAGTATTTTGTGCGCACAGAGAAAAACGGCACAAAATATGTGCTGAAGCGCGGGGAGGACGGCAGGCTCTGCAAACAGACGGTAAGGACCGGGATCACAAACGGTTCCTATGTGGAAATTCTTGACGGACTGACATTGGAGGACTGGATCGCGTTCCCCTATGGGAAGGATGCGGTGGAAGGCGCGCAGACCGTCGAAACGGACACAATTTAGGGAGGATGCGCTATGACAGAAAATATACGGTTATCATTCCAGGGAATCTGGTCGCATAAGATGAGGTCCTTTCTGACGATGCTGGGAATAATTATCGGGATCGCCGCCATCATTTCCATCGTATCCACGATCAAGGGCACAAATGAGGAGATCAAAAATAATCTGATCGGGGCGGGCGATAATACGGTGCTTGTGCAGCTTGAGCAGAACGGTTTTAAATTTTCAATTTTTTCGGAAGAGGATATTCCGGCAGGCGTGCCCGGGGTGAGCGAAGCCTCCATTGAGAAAATCAAGGCATGCGATGGGGTGGAAAATGTTTCCTGCTATACGGAGCGGGAGAGTCCCGGCAGCGTGTTTTATAAAAACAAATCGCTGTCTGGCGTCGGGCTGCGCGGGATCGATACGGAATACTTCAATACAAGTAATTATTTTCTGCGCAGCGGCAGAAATTTTGGCAGGCAGGATTATGAGAAATTCCGCAAGGTGATTATCATCGAGCAGTCCGTGGCGGAGACACTGTTTCAGAACCGCAGCCCGATTGGGGAGGTAGTGGAGATCAGCGGAGCGCCGTTTACGATCGTCGGGGTTGTCGAGAAGGCGCGGCGGTTTGAGCCAAAGATTAACTCGGTGGATGATTATCTGAACTATGTCACAGACTCTCCGGGATATATTTATATGCCAAAGACTTCCTGGCCGATCGCATTCTTTTATGACGAGCCGGAAAATGTGATTGTAAAGGCAGAGCGCGTGGAGGATATGGAGCGCGCGGGCAAGGAGGCGGAAAAAATATTGAATGCCGCGCTTTCTCCGGATCAGACGGAAATTTCGTATAAGGCGGATGATATTCTGAAAAAGGTTGAGGATCTGCAGAATCTTGGCGCGGCGGCGCAGAAGCAGCTTATCTGGATCGCCAGCATTTCTCTTTTGGTGGGCGGGATCGGCGTTATGAATATCATGCTGGTTTCCGTTACGGAGCGGACAAATGAAATCGGGCTGAAAAAGGCGATCGGCGCCAGGAAGCAGAGCATTCTGATGCAGTTTCTGACCGAGGCGGCGGTGTTGACAAGCATCGGCGGTGTGATTGGCGTGCTGTGCGGAATCGCGATGGCGCAGACGATCAGCCGTGTTTCCGGCGTTGCAGTGGCAGTCAGTGTCCCGGCAGCGGGCATTGCGGTCGTCTTTTCCATGGTCATCGGAATCATTTTCGGACTGCTTCCGTCCGTAAAGGCGGCAAACTTAAATCCTATTGACGCGCTGCGGCGGGAGTAGAGAATAGAAAAAGTTGGAAAAGTTGCAAAAAGCATGTGAAGAATGGTTGGAAAAGTTGTAAAAATAAATAAAAAATGGTTGGAAAAGTTGCAAAAACGGGCTATAATAAGGTTGGAAAAGTTTTTGCAAGGAGATGACGACGATGCTGCGGCGGGAAATGGAACAAAAGCTTCAGAGGTGGCTGAAGGAAGGAAAAGCAGCTTTTATGCTGACAGGGGCACGTCAGATCGGTAAGACATATCTCATAAGAGAATGTCTGAAACAATCGGGATACCCATTTGTGGAATTAAATTTTATTGAACAACCGGAATTAGTGCAGCTTTTTCAGGATGCGGCGGATGCGAAACAACTGCTTCTCAGAATCAGCCTGGCAGCGGGCAAACCGCTGGAAAAAGGGAAAACTATATTTTTCTTCGACGAAGTGCAGGAATGCAGAGATATTGTTACACGTATAAAATTTCTGGTGGAGGAGGGGAGTTATCGTTATATTTTAAGCGGTTCTCTCCTTGGGGTAGAATTGAATGATCTGCGTTCGGCTCCGGTTGGATACATGCAGATTTTTGATATGTATCCGATGTGTTTTGCAGAGTTTGCGAATGCATGCGGGATACATCAAACGACAGTGGATATACTGCAGGAATGCTTTGAGCAGAGAAAGGCGGTAGATTCTTTTATTCATGAAAAAATGCTGGATTTGTTTTATCTGTATCTGATTATTGGCGGAATGCCGGAGGCAGTGAGTGAATATTTAAAAACAAACGACTTAAACCGGGTGGGAATGATTCATCAGAAAATCCTTCGACTATATAAAATGGATTTTTCAAAATATGAGAAACAGTATAAGCTAAAGCTCCGGGAGATATATGATGCGATGGCGACCGAGCTGGACAGTAAAAATAAAAGGTTCCGGCTGAACACCTTAGGAAAAGGCATCAATTATGACAGGGTGGTAAATGACTTCCTCTGGCTGAAGGATGCAGGAGTTGCGCTTCCTGTATATAATGTCAGCGAGCCGAAACTTCCGCTGAAGATCAGTGAAAACCGAAGTCTGTTCAAATTGTTTTTTTCGGATGTTGGATTGCTGACCAGTCAATATTCCAACAATGTGAAGATGCAGATATTAAATAAGGCATCGTCCATTAATAATGGAGCGTTATTTGAAAATGTAATTGCACAGGAACTGGTACAGAGAGGGATTCCGGCATATTATTTTAACAGCAAAAAAAAGGGAGAGCTGGATTTTGTGATAGAGCTGGATGGAAAAGTGCTGCCGATAGAAGTAAAATCCGGCAAGGACTACAAAAAACATTGTGCACTGGAAAACGTGCTTGCTGATGTAAACTATCAGGTGGAGCAGGCATATATATTTTCGGATTACAATGTGGAGGTAAAAGAGCAGAAAATATATTTGCCGGTTTATATGATCATGTTTTTAAAAAAAATGGAACTGCAAAATCCAATTTATAAACTGGATCTGAGCGGTCTGTAAAAAATCCTGGATCTGAGCGGTCTGTAAAAAATCCTTGACATCATCAGCTAATTGTGTTATATTTTTAACAAGCAAGCGAAAGGGAGTAGCTGAACGGTTATAAAACCGGGTTTGAGATCGACATTCGATGCCGAAGGGCATCCGTATCAAATGAGATAGCAAGACTTTTATTGTGGCAGGTGTCATGGTAAAAGTCTTTTTGTTACCATACAGTCCTTTCACAGTACCATTCGCAGATCCAAAATTCACTTCGTGAATGGGAGTTGAGAGCAGGAGGGACGCCTGCACAAGCCAGACAGCTTGCCGGGAAATGGAGGGAAAATAAATGATGGGAAAAACAAGAGAGACAGAAATCAGAGAAGCAGTAGCGGCGGGAGAGCGGGCGCTCACAAGTTTGCGCAGGGCGCAGGAAAAGCTCGACAGCGCGAGAAACTGGGGGTTATTTGACTTGTTCGGCGGCGGTTTTATCACGGACATGATCAAGCACTCCCGCATGAATGATGCGTCGGCGCTGATGGAGAATGCCAGGGCGGATCTGCTGGTATTTCAGAGAGAGCTGCGCGATGTCTGTGTGCCGACGGAATTTCGCATGGAGGTGAGCGATTTTCTTACCTTTGCGGACTTTTTCTTCGACGGAGTGATTGCCGATTATCTGGTGCAGTCGAAGATTGCGGAGGCAAGGGCGCAGGTGAGCGACGCCATTTATCAGGTGGAGCGGTTGCTGCGGGATCTGAGAGGATTGCAGAACTGTAACGGGTAGTGTGAAGTGAAAAATAGGGTGTTTTGACAAAAGGGAGGATGTAAGTATGGGTTGTCTTGGAAATGCATTATGGTTTATCTTTGGCGGCTGTATCACCGGTCTTAGCTGGTGCCTTGCGGGATGCCTGTGGTGCCTGACGATCATCGGCATTCCGGTGGGGCTGCAGTGTTTTAAATTCGCATCTTTAAGCTTCTTTCCCTTTGGAAAAGAGGTCGTTTACGGAGGCGGTGCAGGCTCGTTTCTTTTAAATGTGATCTGGCTGGTCGTATCCGGTCTGGTGCTTGCGATAGAGCATCTGGGGTTTGGCGTGCTGCTGTGTATTACGGTCGTGGGAATCCCGTTCGGGCTGCAGCAGTTTAAGCTCGCGAAGCTGGCACTGATGCCGTTTGGGGCGGAAATCGTCTGAGCGGAAGGAGCAGTGCGTTTAAGATGGGAAAAAAGCCTGTCCTGCAAAAAAGCAGGGCAGGCTTTTGCAATGAAAAAACCCGTGATCTGTTTACTCGATCACAGAGGTGCAGTGCGGGCAGCGCGTTGCGTTGATGTCGATCTCGCTCTGACAGTATGGACATTTCTTTGTGGTCGGGGCTGCTTCGGCTTTCTCCTCGTGATGTCCGACTGCGGCAAGCCGGTTCATAGCCTTCACCATGGAGAAGATGACGATCGCCATGATGAGAAAATTGATGACGGCGGTGAGGAAATTTCCATAGGCAAAGACGGCGACGCCTGCTTCCTGCGCGGCGGCAAGCGTGGAAAATTTCTGGTCGCCGCCGAGCTGGATGAACCAGTTGGAAAAATCAATGCCGCCCGTGATAAGGCTGATGATCGGCATGATAAGATCGTTTACCAGGGAATTGATGATTGCCTGGAATGCGCCGCCGATGATAACGCCGACTGCCAGATCCATGACATTTCCGCGCATGATAAATGTTTTAAATTCGTCAATAAGTTTCTTCATAACTCACGTACCCTCCTATGTAAGATATATTGATATCATTCTAACAAAAATCCCTGGAGATTACAATGTATTCGTAAAGTTATTGTTCGGAGGGTATTCGTAAAGTTATTGTTCGGAGGGCGATAATAAAATAGTTGCCGTTTGTGCCGTTTTGCGCTACAGTATAGAAGAAGAGAGGATTTGAGACGGGAAAACAGTAAATGTGCAATGGGAGATGGAGCAGCAGCATGAGATTTATACATATCGCAGACATACATCTGGGCGCGGCGCCCGACAAGGGGCAGCCGTGGTCGCAGAAACGCGCGCAGGAAATCTGGAAAAGCTTCCGGAGAGTCATTCAGGAGGCAAAGCGGCAGCAGGTGGACCTGCTTCTGATCGCGGGAGATCTGTTCCACCGGCAGCCACTTCTGCGCGAATTAAAAGAAGTAAACTATTTATTTGGCAGCCTTGGCAGAACACAGGTGGTATGGATTGCCGGCAACCACGATTATCTGCACCGCGATTCGCCCTGCCGCAGCTTTGCCTGGGAGGAAAATGTAATCTTTCTGGACTCACCGGAGTGTGAGAGCGTTTATTTTAAGCGGCTTCAGACGACCGTTTACGGGTTCAGCTATTACAGTAAGGAGATTACAGAGCCGCTCTACAACGATCTGGAGCCCGATGACACACCGGGATGTCACATTCTGCTTGCGCACGGAGGGGATGACCGCCATATCCCGATAGACAAAAAACGTCTGGCATCAAGCGGCTTTGACTATATCGCGCTTGGGCATATCCACAAGCCGCAGATACTTGCGGAGGACAAGATGGCGTACGCGGGGGCGCTGGAGCCGATCGACAGCAACGACACCGGCATACACGGCTATATTCTGGGAGAATATACGGATGGCCAGATTTCCATAGAGTTTGTGCCGTTTGCCTGCCGTGAATATGTACACCTTTCGCTGGAAAGCAGCATGGAGAGCACTGATTATGAGATGCAGGAACGGCTTGAGCGGGAAATCGCCGCTCACGGCGTGCAGAATATTTACAAGGTGGATATCGTTGGCGTGCGGGAGCCGGAGATTGTGTATGATACGGAGAGCTTTGGCGAGCTTGGCAATATTTTAGAGATCAACGATCTGACGGAGCCGGGATTTTCGATCGAGGAGCTTAGGCAGCAGCACGGGACAGATATTATCGGGCGTTATATTGAAAAGCTTATGCCTGCGGACGGGGAGACAGAAATCAGCCAGGTAAGGCGGCAGGCGCTCGCCTGCGGCATTGCCGCACTGAAGAAAACGCAGAAGAGGTAGCAGATGGAAATACTGGAAATCAGAATGGATCATTTTGGAAAATTTAACGGACAGAGCATGACGTTTCATCCGGGAGTCAATATCATTTACGGGGACAATGAGACGGGAAAGAGTACCATGCGCGCTTTTATACGGGATATGTTTTACGGGATCGACAGAATGCGCGGCCGCGCGGCGCAGCAGGATGAATATAGTCTGCGCCAGCCGTGGGAGAATGGCAGTTATTTTTCCGGGATGCTTAGGTTTCGCAGCAAAGATAAAATTTACCGGATAGAACGAAACTTTGAGAAGCGGGATAAAGCGGTGCGGCTGATCTGTGAGACGGAAGGCCGTGAGCTGGATGCAGAGGAGCTTTCCGGTTTCCTGCAGGACATGGACGAGACAGCATTCTCCAACACTGTGTTTTACGGCGGACAGAGCGGTGAGACGGACGAGGGGCTGGCAAACGCTGTGCGAAACGGCATGATTAACGCCGGGAGCGGTTCTTTGTCCGGTATAGATGGGGCGAAGGCAATGGAGGAGCTGAAGGAGGAGCGGAAACGTCTGGAGCGCGAGAAAAAGCAGAAGGTTGCTGCGAAAATTGAAAAAATGCAGGAGCTTTCCGTAAAGATAGATTATGCGCAGCAGGAGCTGGAGCAGCTTACATCGCAGGAGATGAAGCAGCGCGAGCGCCTCAAAGCTCTGGAGGAGGAGATCGGGGAAGCCGGTGAGGCATATAGCCGTGCGGCAGAAGAAGATATTCCCGGAAATGCCGGGACGCCTGTCTGGAAAATCGGTAAGATCACCATGGCGGTGATCGCGGTAGCGGCGCTGGCAGTCGCATTGGTGATGTCGGCATGGCAGGTGCGCGCAGGAGCGGTGGCTGTTATTCTGCTTGCCTGTCTGGGCGTACAGTTTTTCGGCGTGCGCGACCAGAAGCAGAAGGACAGGATGAAGGAGCAGGAGGCGTATCTTCGCGAACAGCGGATGCGCCGCGAATATGAACGGCAGAAGGCGCAGTATGAGCGTCAGCAAAGGAACGCGCCGAAGAAGGAGCGGCTGCTTGCCAACCTGGAGTGGGCGGTAAACGCGCGCAAAGAAAAACAGGTGATGCTTGAAGAGCTGCAGGAGCAGCAAAAGATACTGAAAAAGGAAAAGGGCGAGGTGGAGGAGCTGGAGCAGAAGCTGTCCGCCGTGTATCTTGCGATAGATACGCTCTCGGAGGTGATGAATGACATCTACCAGGAATATGCACAAAAGCTTAACGAGCGGATTTCCGAAATTTTATTGGTGATCACCTGCGGAAAATACACGGGCGCATATCTGGATGAAAATTTTCAGGTGCGGGTGAGCACGCCGCAGAAGCTGCTGTCCATCTGGCAGGTGAGCCGCGGAACGATGGAACAGATCTATTTTGCGCTGCGCATGGCGTGCGCGGAGTTTTTAAACCAGGAGGATGCGCTGCCGCTGATATTGGATGACGCTTTCCTCACATACGACGACACCCGCCTTGAGCAGACACTGCGGTGGCTGGCTCTTAGCGGGCGTCAGGTACTGCTGTTCACCTGCCATCGGAGAGAGCAGGAGATACTAAAGCGGATATATGAGTAAAAAGCAGATAGCCTACGCGTTTGCTTTTTCCAGGAAACGCTGGATGCGGTCGAGCGGGCTTAACAGCTCGCTGATGGAAGCGTCGTGGTTCAGCGTGTCGATAATGTAGGCAAGATATTTGCTGAGATCACAGCTTGTATAATATTTTTTCGAGAGCAGCTCCGGCGTCTGATAAACAAGGTTCGTCGTGAGCAGATAGTCGAATATGCCGTCCTCGTATGCTTTGTCGAATTTCTCCAACCCGTTCGTGAAAAGACCGAAGGTAGCACAGAGAAAGATTCTTCTCGCTTTGCGTTTTTTCAGTGCGGAAGCCACCTCCAGCATACTGTCGCCGGAGGAAATCATATCGTCGATGATCACCATGTCCTTGCCTTCCACGTTGGAGCCAAGAAACTCATGCGCTACGATCGGATTGCGTCCGTCTACGATCTTTGAGTAATCTCTTCTCTTATAGAACATACCCATATCAAGACCGAGCACGTTTGCCATATAGACGGCGCGGCTCATGCCGCCTTCATCCGGACTGATGATCATCATGGAATCTTTGTCAATGTGAAGATCTGGCTGCGCTTTAAACAGGCCCTTGATAAACTGGTATACCGGCTGTACCGTCTCGAAACCGTGCAGCGGGATCGCGTTCTGTACGCGCGGATCATGTGCATCGAAGGTGATGATGTTGTCGACGCCCATGTTTGTCAGTTCCTGAAGAGCCAGCGCGCAGTCGAGGGATTCGCGGCCGCTTCTCTTGTGCTGGCGCCCCTCATATAAAAACGGCATGATCACTGTGATGCGCTTTGCTTTTCCCTCTGCGGCTGCAATGATGCGCTTGAGGTCCTGAAAGTGATCGTCCGGCGACATATGATTCGTGCGTCCGGCAAGAGAGTAGGTGAGACTGTAATTGCAGACGTCGACCAGGATATAGAGGTCATTGCCGCGCACCGAGTCGTTGATCGTGCCCTTTGCCTCACCGGAACCGAAACGGGGGACCTTTGCATTTACAAGGTAGCTGTCTTTTTCATATTCGCGAAAAGCAATGGTTTCTTTGTGTTCGTGGTCGCGCTCTTTGCGCCAGTTCACCAGGTACTGGTCGATTTTCTCGCCAAGCTCCCTGCAGCTTGCAAGCGGGATCAGTGCGAGCGGTCCGACCGGGATGGTGTTCAAATTGCGTTCTTCTGTCTGCATGATTGTTCCTCCGTAGGTTTTTTCACTAACATCATAACATAAAAGTTTATTTATTCAAGGCTTTTTTTCTTTTGTGAGATCTGTTCCATCTTCTTTAAAAGGCGGATGTCCTTCCCAAACAGCTTCAGCATGGTATAGCTTGTTGAGATGCGCGAAAAGATACGCTCCGAGTAGGTATCCTTAAATGCTTTCAGCGAGAGATTGGTGGAGATAATGGTGGATTTTTGCGCTGTGAGCCGTTCGTTAATACAGAGAAACAGCTCGGAATTCACAAAGGTATTTGTGATCTCGGTGCCGAGGTCGTCGATGATCAGCAGGTCGCAGCTATAGATGGCATCCAGAGCAACCTGCGCGTCCTCCGTTTTTCCAAAGCGCTTCTGTGCGATCATCTCGAAAAGCTCCTGCGCAGAAAAATAGACCACCGAATGCGTCGTGTCCAGAAGCTCTTTGGCAATACAGTGGGAGAGGAAGGTTTTTCCGGTCCCGGTGTCTCCGTAGAAGAACAGGTTTGCGTTCGCAGTGTCGAAATCCCGGACAAACTGACGGCAGACGGCGTGAACCTTCTGCATTCGCTCCAGTGAGGAAACACCGCTGAGCTCTTCCTTCAGCTCGGCAGAGTAATAATCGAAGGAAAAGTTATCAAAATTTTCCACATCCAGAACGCCGCGAAGATTTGACTGCGTGTACAGAAGATCGATCTCTGCCTTCTGGAAGCAGCGGCATTTCTGACCGTCGACATAGCCGAGGTCGCGGCAGTCCGGACAATCGTATGTCATTTCAAGATAATTGGCGGGGAAGCCGCCGGCAAGAAGCACCTGCTCCCGCTCTGCGCCGAGAACGGCGATCCGTTCCTTCAAAACGGAAAGGGCAGCGTCGTTCCCGGATAAAAGCTCCCGGGCGCACTGCACGCTTGCCGAGGCGATCTCATCGTCAATTTCTTTGATGCGCGGCAGTTTTTCACGCACCTCACGAACGCGTTCCTCCATCTGGCGGCGGTGCATTGCCTGACGGCGGTAGTAATCACGCATAATTGCATCGTATTGTGAATTATTCAGTGCCACGTTTCTCCTCCTCAGCAGTCAAGAAGCTGCTGCTCAAGCTGTTCAAAATCGTAATCGCGCTGCGGGAAATTGTTAAATCTGTTTGCGGAAGCGTTTTTTCGCCCGGGCTGAGACTTCTGTGCGGGCGCCGCGGCAGGTGCCGGACGGTCCAGGGCGGCGATATCGCTCAGACGGGCGATGCCTGCCTCCTTCCAGCTTGCCAGGATCTTGTCCGCATACTGGAAATTTGGCGCATGCGTGCGGTTAATGGTGCGGCGGCACGCCTCCAGCACAACCTCCAGTGAGAAGTGGTACTGTGTGAACCAGCGTGCCATCATCTCGGCTTCCGCCTGTGCCGGACCGCGGTCCTTGATGCCAAAAGCATTCATGACAGCGTAGTAGTCCTTGCTGTAAAGGTTTGTATCCTTTTTTGCATCCGCGACGGTGGAAATCTGTTTGGAAGCCCATTCCAGCGCGACGGCACGGATGTAGCTGATGCTGCGTTTCCCTTTGGAAACACAGTATTCGATCAGATACTCGATCAGATCCACGGAAAAATGCAGCTCGTCGTAAAAGTATAAGATATTGGTGACCTCTGTGCTGCTCAGCTTTTTACCGAGGTATTGCTGTGCGATATACATGAGCTGCTGGATATCCTCCTGCGCAGCAAGCTCTTTTTTCCGGTCCGCCGATATAGAGATCCGTTTTGGCTCGGAATCGCTGCGCAGCGGGAAATCTGCTGCGTGCGAAGCATAGCTGTCCAGACGGTTCCCGGCATCGGAAACGACCGCGGTCTCCTCTGCGTAAGAAGGGACGCTCTCCTGCGTGCGCTGCGCAGAGCGGGCACAGTCCGCAGTCTTCTGAGGATCCGGAAAGGAAACGCCGTCTGTCAGTGTGATGCTTTTCAGCTCCCCGTCCGGGGTATAGCTGATCTGCAGAAGCTTTTTCTTTTCCCAGTATGTGAGGGCACGTTTTACATCGCTTTCCGTGTGGTTGAAGATATCCGCGATCACAGAAAGGGAAAGCTCGCGATCCGTATCGCTGCTGCGGAGCAGATAAAGATAAATCTTTACGAACTCCCCATTTGCCGAGGGCATATATTCATCAAAAAAACGATTGTGAACCAGCGTATAGTCGCCGGAATGGTATTTATGTAAGATCAATTTGTTCACCTGCCGCATTTTGCCGCTAACGTACTTCCTTCGCAGATTCGCGAAGCCGTTACGGTATGTTTTTTATAAGAAGTGGGACGCGCACACTGCGTCCATTAGCAGTATATCATAGCTTTTTTAAAAAGAAAACAACGACTTATACCGGACATTTTTGTGGAAATCCGTGTGGATAATGTGGATAATGTGGACAAAAGAAAAGCTTCTGTTTTTAACGCAACCAAAAATATTGTGGAAAAATCAAGGTTTGTCGAATTATAAGACATTATGCGTCCGGAGTTATGTCGACAATGATTTGCACAAAAAATTCCACACGCCGATTTGCGCAATTTTGTGCATAAGCGTGTGGATAATGTGGATAAGTTATTCGCCAAGAAGCTTTTCCCCGATTTTAACGACATCTCCGGCACCCATGGTTATCAACAAATCGCCGTGTACACATTTTTCCAGCAAAAATGTTTCGATCTCGTCGAAGGATGGAAAATAATGCGCTTCGGTACCGAGCGCCTCGATTTTTTCGCGCAGCGTATCGGAGCTGATGCCAAGATTGTCAGTCTCGCGGGCGGCATAGATGTCTGCGAGCACGACCTTGTCCGCCAGGGAGAGCGCTTTCGCGAAATCGTCCATCAGCGCCTTCGTGCGCGTGTATGTATGCGGCTGGAACACGCACCAGAGCGTCCCGTGCGGACAGTTTTTGGCAGCCGTTAAGGTAGCGGCGATTTCCGTGGGATGGTGTGCGTAGTCGTCCACAATGGTCACGCCGCCCACTTTTCCCTTGTACTGGAAACGGCGGTCTGTACCCGTGAAATCCCAAAGCCCCTTCTGCGCCGTCTCGCGCGGAATATGAAGAAGATCGGCGAGCGCGAGCGCGGCAACGGCATTATCCACATTGTGGATGCCCGGCACGCGCAGCTCGTAGTGGCCGAGCGTTTCCCCATCCCTTGTGAGGTCGAAGGATGCGCAGGCAAGCTCGTTATAGGTAATATTTGTCGCGGAGTAGCCGCAGCCTGCCTCAAGACCGTAATAGATCACGCGGCAGGGCAGATCTTTGGTGATGTCTTCCACCCGCGGGATCGCGCGGTTGATGATCAGCGTGCCGTCCGCCGGAAGCAGTCCGGCAAAACGCCGGAAGGAATGACGGATATCGTCGAGATCCTTAAAGAAATCAAGATGATCGGCGTCGATGTTCAGAATAATGCTGATCTTCGGGAAGAAATCAAGAAAGCTGTTGGTGTACTCGCATGCCTCTGTCAGAAAGATATCCCCTGCGCCGACACGGATGTTTCCATTTATTGCCGGCAGGATGCCCCCGACGGAGATCGTCGGATCATCCTCATCCGCGAGCAGCAGATGGGAGATCATGGAGGTCGTGGTCGTCTTTCCGTGCGTACCGGAAACGGCGATCGGCAGCCGGTAATTTGTCATAAGCTGTCCAAGCAGCTCCGCGCGCGTGAGCATTGGGATACCGGCGTCTGCTGCTGCCTTATATTCGGGGTTGTCCGGGTGGATGGCAGCCGTATAGACCACCAGATCGGTTCCCTCTTTTATATTAGAAGCGCGCTGTCCATAATAAATCGATGCGCCCTGTTCTTCCAGTCGTCTGGTCAGCTGAGATTCGCTGCGGTCGGAACCGGAAACGTGAAATCCGCGGTCGAGCAGCACTTCCGCCAGGCCGCTCATGCTGATGCCGCCGATCCCGATAAAATGAACGTGTACCGGTTTCTGAAAATCTATTTTGTACATAGCTTTTTCTCCTTATACTACTACAATGTATTTATGGTTAATACCCCTTACAGCCAGTAAGGAATTACCCATCTTGTTGCTTAAGCTGTTAGAATGAGTAAGGCAATAGGTCTGGCCACCTTCTACTAGGACTTTACGTCCGTAATTTAGTCAGCCAACCAGCCCTCATTCGCAGCATTCGTTTTACGCAGGTTGAACCCACAGGCGTTCGTGTGATACCCAGTAGATTGAACAGGCAATGAGTAAATCTGGTATTGACCATTGCTGATTCATTGTAAAGGAGTATCCATTATGAACGCTGTTGGTATTGATGTTTCCAAAGGCAAGAGCACTGTTACCATCCGCAGGCCTGGCGACGTTGTCCTGATGCCTCCCCGCGACATTCCCCATACACAGTCCGCTATCAACGGACTGATCGGGCAGATAAAGGAGCTTGACGGGGAGACGAAGGTCTGCATGGAGCACACCGGAAGGTACTACGAGCCGGTCGCCATGTGGCTTTCTGACGCCGGTATCTTTGTTAGCGCCGTAAACCCCATTCTCATCAGGAACTTCGGGGATGATTCCCTGCGCACTCCAAAGACCGACAAAGCGGATTCCAAAAAAATCGCACGCTATACTCTTGACCGCTGGGCAAAACTGAAGCAATATGGAATCATGGATAAAACACGCAACCAATTAAAAACCATGAACCGACAGTTCGGCTTCTATATGGCACAGAAAACTGCCATGAAAAACAATCTTATTGCCCTGCTTGACCAGACTTATCCGGGTGCTAATGACTTCTTTGACAGCCCTGCGCGCAGCGATGGCAGCCAGAAATGGGTGGATTTTGTCCATACCTACTGGCATGTGGACTGTGTCCGCTCCAGGTCGCCGGAAGCCTTCAAAAAGCATTACCAGAACTGGTGCAAACGCAAAGGTTATAATTTCAGCGCACAGAAAGCGGAAAATATCTACCATGCCTCTTCTGACCTGATCGCCGTATTTCCAAAAGATGACAACACAAAAATGCTCATCTGGCAGGCTGTGGCAATGCTTAATACTGCTTCCCGGACAGTAGAATCCCTCCGTCTGGAAATGGATAAGGCTGCTTCCGCGCTGCCGGAATATCCGGTTGTTCTGGCTATGGATGGTGTCGGGCCTACCCTCGGTCCCCAGCTCATGTCTGAGATCGGGGATGTGACACGGTTTACACACCGCGGGGCTCTGACTGCTTTTGCCGGCGTTGACCCCGGAAAGGATGATTCCGGGCAGCGCATCCGTAAAAGTGTGCCTACCACAAAGAAAGGCTCGCCGTATCTGCGCAAAACCCTGTTCCAGATCATGGACGGGCTCATCAAACGTTCCCCTGCTGACGATCCCGTTTACGCCTTTATGGATAAAAAACGGGCGCAGGGCAAACCTTATTACGTCTACATGACCGCTGGTGCGAACAAATTTCTCCGTATTTATTACGGGCGGGTAAAGGAATATCTTGCCTCACTGCCCCAGACATCCGACACGGAGGCGGAGAAGGATGGAATATAAAACATATCCCTGCGAGGTAAATTTCAGATATCTCGTCCTCAAAGGCGTGCCTGTTGTGGCTGGTTTTTTCTCCGAGAAAGACGCGGCGGATTATGCCCTGTCCATTGGAGGAACCGTCATAAAAGCGAACGAAAATCCACGCAATGCCGGAAGGATACCGAAATTCTCTGACCGCGAGAAAGATGCTATCAGAGAATGTATCGCACAAGGAATTCCCATGCGTCGTATTGCCCGGGAATTCCGATGTTCTGTAGGCTATGTTCAAAAATTAAAATGTGAACATCCCTTATAGGTGGCACAATATATGGCTTCCTTTTTTCTTAAGCCAGCGTAAACCGGTGGCTTAACGTTTATGCCCTAATTTCAACCTGTATAAAATTTTCAAAGTTCATCAATTTCTGCTTGACTTTTTATTTGCAGACTATATTGAATGAGTATGCTATCATCATACCGCAATTTTGGAAAAAAAGAAAGTGCGCGGGAAGAAATAATTAGTATTCCATAAAAATAGACAGGTTTTCTTTGCCAAAAGTGGAAATAATAAACGAAAAAATTTTCTTTTTCGACGCAATAAGGCGATGTAAACTGAAAAATTCATAAAAAGGCGTCTGTTGCTTTGTGATTTTTGTAAAAACTGCGTAAAAGGTGTTCACTATTTTAAAAAGCTGTGTTATAATCATTTAAAACATAACATCAAGAGGTGATAACGTGATTAAGAAAGAAATGATTGCCATGCTGCTGGCAGGTGGTCAGGGCAGCCGTTTAGGCGTTCTGACATCCAAAGTAGCAAAACCGGCAGTTACTTTCGGCGGGAAATATCGCATCATCGACTTCCCCTTAAGCAACTGTATCAATTCCGGGGTAGATACGGTAGGTGTTCTGACGCAGTACCAGCCGCTGCGTCTTAATACGCATATCGGCATCGGCATTCCCTGGGATCTGGACCGCAATATCGGTGGTGTGAGCATCCTGCCGCCGTACGAAAAAAGTACGGATACCGAGTGGTATACAGGCACTGCAAACGCCATTTACCAGAACCTTACTTACATGGAAATGTTTCATCCCGAATATGTGCTCATCCTTGGCGGCGACCACATCTACAAGATGGATTATGAGGTTATGCTGGATTTCCACAAGGCAAGCGGCGCTGCAGTCAGCATCGCGGTGATGCCGGTCCCGTGGGAGGAGGCAAGCCGCTTCGGCGTCGTTGTTACAGATGACAACAGCAATATTACAGAGTTTCAGGAGAAACCAAAGGAACCAAAGAGTAATCTGGCGTCCATGGGAATCTACATATTCACATGGGAAGTGCTTCGGGAGGCACTGATCGCCAACGCAAATGTACCGGGCTGTGATTTTGGAAAACACGTTATACCCTATTGCTTTGATAAAGGTGAAAAACTGGTAGCATACGAATACAACGGATATTGGAAGGACGTGGGGACTTTAAGCTCCTACTGGGAAGCCAATATGGAACTGATCGACATTATCCCGGAATTCAATCTTTACGAAGAATTCTGGAAGATCTATACTTCAAGTGAAATCATTCCTCCGCAGTATGTATCGGCTGACGCGAAGATTGAACGCAGTATCATCGGCGACGGCACCGAAATCTATGGCGAGGTAAAAAGCTCGGTGATCGGAGCAGGCGTTACGATCGGAAAGGGCGCCGTGGTCCGGGATTCCATTATTATGAAAGGAACGGTGATCGGGGAAAACGCGGTGGTGGATCGCGCGATCATTGCGGAAAATGTAAATGTCGGTTCCGGTGTCGTGATGGGCATCGGAGAGGAAGCGCCCAATAAGTACAAACCGGCAGTGTATGCCGGCGGTCTTGTCACCATCGGCGAAAACAGTACCATTCCTGCTGATGTAAAGATTGGCAAAAACACCGCGATTTCCGGAAACACCGCGCCGGAGGACTACCCGGACGGCGTGCTGGAGAGCGGCGGATCAATTATTAAGGATGGTGATGTGGCATGAGAGCGGTAGGAATCATTTTAGCAGGCGGCAACAACCAGAAAATGCGGGAGCTGTCCAACAAAAGAGCGATTGCGGCCATGCCGGTGGCGGGAAGCTTTCGGAGTATCGACTTTGCTCTGAGCAGCATGACTAATTCGGGGATCCAGAAGGTAGCTGTTTTAACGCAGTACAATTCCCGCTCCTTAAACGAACATCTCAGCTCTTCAAAGTGGTGGGATTTCGGAAGAAAACAGGGCGGTCTGTTTGTATTTACGCCGACCATCACGGCAGGAAACAATTTCTGGTTCCGCGGAACCGCAGACGCACTTGCGCAGAATCTGGATTTTCTGAAAAGGTGCCATGAGCCGTATGTGGTGATCGCATCCGGCGACGGCGTCTACAAGCTGGATTACAGCAAGGTGCTGGAGTATCATATTGACAAGAAAGCAGACATTACCGTGGTCTGCACGGATGTACCTGAGGGAGACGACGTCAGCCGTTTTGGCGTCGTGAAGATGGACGACGACGGCAGGATCGAGAGCTTTGAGGAAAAGCCCATCGATGCAGTCGGGAATCTCATTTCTGCAGGTATTTACGTCATCCGCAGACGTCAGCTCATCGAATTGATCGAGAAGGCGGCGTCGGAGGACAGATTTGATTTCGTAAAGGATATTTTAGTCCGATATAAAAATATGAAACGGATCTATGCATACAAGATGGATTCGTACTGGGCAAATATCTCTACGGTAGACGCTTATTACAAGACAAACATGGACTTCCTGAAACCCGAGGTACGGGACTATTTCTTCCGGCAGTATCCGGACGTGTACTCCAGGATCGAGGACATGCCGCCGGCAAAATACAATCCGGGCGCTGATGTGAGAAACAGCCTGGTATCCGCAGGGTGTATCGTAAACGGTAAGGTGGAAAATTCCATATTATTTAAGAAAGTATTTGTCGGAGAAAATTGTGTGATCAAAAATTCCATTATTCTCAACGATGTTTATATTGGCGACAATACGTATATTGAAAACTGCATCGTGGAAAGCCATGATACGATCCGCGCAAATTCCCGCCATGTCGGCGAGGGCGAAGTGAAGATCGTGGTGGAAACGAACGAAAGGTATGTCATGTGATGTCCGTAGAGGGCAGAGCCCGACCGATAAAAACAGACTGAAATGCTAACCTCTGCCCATAAAATACAATTTATGAGGAAGGAGGACCGGCTATGAATATCACAGACGTTAGAGTCCGCAAGGTAACAAAGGATGGAAAAATGAAGGCCGTTGTGTCCATTACAATTGATGATGAATTTGTTGTTCATGACATCAAAGTGATCGAGGGCGAGAAAGGCCTGTTTATTGCAATGCCCAGCAGGAAAGCTACGGATGGGGAATATCGCGATATTGCACATCCGATTAACTCTGGAACTCGTGACAGAATACAGAATCTTATTCTGAAAAAATATGAAGAAGCTTCTCAGGAAACTGATGAAGAGACGCTGTAAAGGGGTTTTACAGGCGCGGGGATGCTGCGAGAGCAGCATCCCTTTTTTTGTTATGTTTATTTATGATAAACTAAAATGCTACAAATAAATATAAAATATACGTATCTGATTTAGGAAACTTTAAAGAGTCTATTGAAAAATTTGTTTAATCTTTAAAAAAATATAAAATAATTCAATAAAAACAGTTGCTATTTTTGTGCTTTCAGTATACGATAGGATTACATAGATTATTACAGTGCGCGGTTTGGAAACATGCGCAGGAAGGAGTTTGTTATGGCTAGATTGATGATTAATCCGAAAAAGAAGGTCAGCAAAATTCATAAGGAAATCTACGGACATTTTTCCGAGCATTTGGGAAGATGTATTTATGAGGGGATTTACGTGGGCGAGGATTCCCCGATCCCCAACGTGAACGGTATGCGCTGTGACGTAGTGGAAGCGCTGAAAAAGATCAGGGTGCCGGTACTGCGCTGGCCGGGCGGCTGCTTTGCGGATGAATATCACTGGATGGACGGCATCGGACCGAAAGAAGAGCGAAAAAAGATGATCAATACGCACTGGGGCGGGGTCCTGGAGGACAACAGCTTCGGTACGCATGAGTATTTTGAGCTTTGCCGTCAGCTGGGCTGCGAGACCTATGTAAATGGCAATCTTGGCAGCGGCACTGTGCGGGAAATGTCGGAGTGGGTGGAGTACATTACGTTTCCGGGCGTATCTCCGATGGCGGATCTTCGCAGGAAAAACGGACATGATGAGCCGTGGAAGATTGATTTCTTTGGCGTAGGCAATGAAAACTGGGGATGCGGCGGTAATATGAACCCCGATTTCTATGCCAACGAATACCGGAGATACCAGACTTATGTGCGCAATTATCACACGGAAGGCGAAGAGGAGCAGACGATCCAAAAGATCTGCTGCGGAGCTAACGTCGACGACTATGAGTGGACAAGGGACGTGCTGAAGACTTGTTTTAATCACTGCGAAGAGAAATTCCACGGCTTTATGGACGGATTATCACTGCACTATTATGTACATCCGGAAGGCTGGGAAATTAAGGGCAGCGCTACGGATTTTGACGATGCAGTATGGTACAAAACGCTCTCCAAAGCGTATTATATGGACGAGCTGATCCGCCGTCACGGTGCGATCATGGATTCCTATGATCCGGAGAAAAAGATCGGTATGATCGTGGACGAATGGGGAACCTGGTACACGGTAGAGCCGGGTACCAATCCGGGCTTCCTGTATCAGCAGAATACGATCCGGGATGCACTGGTAGCGGGAATCACCCTGAATATTTTTAATAAACATTCCGACCGCGTAAAAATGGCAAATCTGGCGCAGATCGTGAATGTGCTCCAGTCCGTGATCCTCACGGAGGGCGCGGATATGATCCTGACACCGACGTACCATGTGTTTGACATGTATAAGGATCATCAGGATGCGATGCTTCTGGACAGCTTTATCGATGCAGAGAAAATCGGCGTCTGCGGGGAATATCAGGTGCCGAACCTGACGGAATCCGTATCGATGGCGGAGGATGGTACGATACATATTACGGTGACGAATGCGTCCCTGACGGAATCGTATCCGGTGGATACGCAGATCCTTGATCAGGCGGCATGGAAAGTAACCGGCGAGATGGTGCAGGGAGAAATGCATGAGATGAATACGTTTGAGGAGCCGGAATGTGTAAAAGTAAAGGCGTTTCAGGATATTGAAACGAAAGAGGACGGTTTCTCCTTTAAGATCCCGCCCTGCGCTGTGGTCCATCTGACTGTGAAGAAACAGTCATGAGCGGCGGGCTTCGGGTCTGCCGAAAATGCCTGCCCCGCGGGGAGTCCGGGAAAGAATATTTTGAAAATCTAAGAAATTATATTGCGAGCCTGGATGATGACGTGAGGGTGGAGCAGGAGATTTATGAAGAACGGCTCCATAAATGCGCACAGTGCGCGCAGCTTTTAAACGGAATGTGCCGTCTGTGCGGATGCTATGTGGAGCTTCGCGCGGCGATCAGGGTCCGAAAATGTCCTGCGATGGATCGGCAATGGTAAGCATACGCCTGCGGGACGGCATTTTGGTGTAAAAACAAACATGGGAGGGTTTAAAAAGTGAAAAAGAAGGTATGGATAGCAATGATATCTGCCGCGGTTCTGGCAGCTTCTGTCTGCGGATCGCTGTCTGCCGCGGAGAACGCGGAGGAGACAACGGCCTCTGGCGGGGAAAAAACATTTTACGAGGGCGCGATTTCCCGCGCCAGCGTACATGATCCCTCGATCATCCGTGAGGGCGATACGTATTATGTATTTGGAAGCCATCTCGCCGCGGCGAAGTCAGAGGATCTGGTAAACTGGGAGCAGCTTTGCAAGGATTACGAGAATCCGACAGACAATGCCATATACGGGAACCTGACGGAAAATTTTGCGGAGACGTTCGAGTGGGCGGGCTTTAACGACGGCGACTGCACGGGCGGTTACGCGATCTGGGCGCCGGATGTCCACTGGGATGCGGAGTATGTCTGGGAAGACGGGAGCAAGGGCGCGTATCTTTTATATTACAGCGCGTCTTCTTCCTGGAAACGCTCCTGTATTGGTCTGGCTGTATCAAAGACGATCGAAGGACCGTATGCGTATGTGGACACTATGATCTATTCCGGCTTTTCCAAAGAAAGCGGTGTGGACGAAAACAGTAAGATCGATACCAGGTGGGATAATGACTATCTGAACCTTACGGAGCTTCTGGAGCTTGGCTCGGCGAACGGCGGGATCGATGAGATCAGTGAAGAATGGTTTGGCGCAGACGGGCTTTACAATTACAAGTATGCTCCCAATGCGATCGATCCAACGGCGGTAGAGGATAAGGACGGAAATCTGTACTTGGTGTACGGCTCCTGGTCCGGCGGACTTTATATCCTCAGGGTAGACGAGACGACGGGGCTTGTGATCTATCCGGGCACGGATTCCCAGGAAGAGGTTTCCGGCAATTTCACAGACCGTTATTACGGCACGCACATTGCGGGCAGCAAGCATCAGTCCGGCGAAGGTCCGTATATCCTTTACGATGAGGAAGCCGGTTACTATTATCTGTATGAGACGTATGGCGGTCTCACCGCGGACGGCGGCTACAATATGCGTATGTTCCGGTCTGAGAATATTTACGGTCCATATCTTGACGCAGCGGGAAATAACGCGGCGGACAGCGGCAAAGTAGAAAACTCCAAATACGGTATCAAGCTGATGGGCAATTATCAGTTTGACGGTCAGCGGGGCTACAAATCCGCCGGACATAATTCGGCGCTGATCGACGAGGACGGTCAGAGATACCTGATCTTCCATCAGCGGTTCAACGAGGGCTCCGAATACCATGAGGTGCGGGTACGCCAGCAATATCTGAATGAAGACGCGTGGCCCTGCACGGCGGTGTACGAGAATCGCAATGAGCGCATTACAAATGTCGATGACTCTGCGGTGACGGGAATTTACGAATACATCAACCACGGAAAGGAAAACAGCCCTTCCATGCTGGAAACCGGCTCTTTGGAGCTGAAAGAGGACGGAACGGTGACGGGAGCCTTTGAGGGAACCTGGAGCAAGAAGGATTCCGGAAAGGGATACGATTACGTGACGATCACCATGGATACCGGACTGGAATTTAAAGGGATTTTCTATGAGCAGACCAACGATGAAGGGGAAAAGAAGATGACCTTTTCTGCGATCGGCGGAAACAACGCCTGTATCTGGGGAAGCATGAAGTAAAATGCAAAAAAAGGCTGAAAGGAAAAAAGGATTCCTTTCAGCCATCTTTACGATCTGTATTATTGTTCCTGGTCCATCCTGGACGCCATGGCGTCTTCCTGCAGCTCGTCGGGCAGATATTTCCGGAATACATAGACGAAAACGCAGGACGTAAGGTAGCCGAATATGCCGGCTCCCGCGATCAGCATCAAGCCCATAAAGGGCGGAAATACCAGCGTCAGCAGAACAAAAGTGGCAAGAATGAATGCCAGAAACAGGGTCCACTGAAAATTTGACAGGGACATAAGGAATGCATTTTTGAGGTTGTCTAAAATGCGGTTCTCAAATTTTGCCTGCACCGGAAAAATGTAAAGAACAGTGCAGAAAAACGGGATCAGGAGCATGGAGCAGCTGACCAGCATGATTTTTCCGAGCACGCCTTCCACAGAAAGCCCGATCCAGAGATCCATGTAGAGGATGCCGCCGACTGCCAGAAGCAAAAGCCAGATCAGAGTGGATTGCCGGAAGTTGGATTTAAAAGCGCGAAAAAAGTTGCCGGTGATATACCCTTCATCTCTCCGGATGCGCTTCATGCAGGAGGAATAAAGGGCGGTAGTGGAAGCCCCGATCGTCACGATGGGGAGACTGCAGATGATCCACAGGATATGAAGCAATACGATATCCGCTACCAGATAGAGAAATCTGGAAAGCCAGCTGTTAAACGAAAATATATTCATAGGTAACTCCTTTTACAATTTTTTTGGTCGTACAGGTTCTTTGTATATTATATCGTGCATTGTGCGAAAAGTCGATAGCAAACCTGTGCAAAAAGACATAAAAATTTTAGCTAAATGTGTAGTAATTTAACAAAAACTAAAACAGTAATTGCATATGCCGAAAAGGTAGTGTAGAATAAAACGGATTACCTGATAAAACAACAGGAGGAATATGAGATTATGAATAGAAAGAAAATCTGTATTACGGAATATAATCAGCCGCTGATCGAATGCCGCGCGGATCCTTATGTGTTCCGTGCACAGGATGGAACGTATTATTTTATGGGATCCGTACCGGAATACGACCGGCTGGCTATCCGCCATGCCGATACCATTGCCGGGCTGAAAGACGCAGAAGAAAAAACAGTCTGGACAAAGCACGAGAGCGGGCCGATGAGTCTGCATATCTGGGCGCCGGAGCTGCATTATCTGGACGGCCGCTGGTTTATTTATTATGCGGCAAGCGAGGTCGGTAATAAATGGAAGCTGCGTCCCTACGTATTGGAGTGTACGGGAGACGATCCGATGAACGATCCCTGGGAGGAGCGCGGGATGATCCAGCCGGCGGACGGGGATAAGTTCAGCTTCCGGGATTTCTCTCTGGATGCGACGATCCTTGAACATAAAGGGGAAAAATATTTCGTCTGGGCGGAAAAGGTGAATAAGGGAAAGAAGATCTCCAACCTCTATATCGCCAGAATGGAGTCGCCTTATAAGCTTGCCACGGCGCAGGTGCTTCTTACGACACCGGACTATGACTGGGAACGCGTAAACTTCTGGGTAAATGAGGGACCGGCCTTCTTAAAGCATGGCGGAAAGATATTTATGACATATTCCGCAAGCTCCACAGGCGCCTGCTACTGCATGGGAATGCTGAGCATTGACGAGGACGCGGACCTTCTGGATCCGCATGCCTGGAAGAAGGAACGCTATCCGGTGCTGTCTACCGATCCTGAAAAAGGCATTTTTGGCCCTGGCCACAATTCTTTTGTAAAAGGCGAGGACGGCGTTACAGATTACTGCGTGTACCATGCGCGTCAGTACGAAAAGATCACCGGAAACTCCCTGTATGACATCAATCGCCATGCGATGGTAATGAAGCTCACCTACGATAAAAAAGGATTTCCGGTATTTGATTACAAACCAAATTTATTTTAGGAAATTTAAAATAAAAAAATCCTCCTTAATTTTTTTGTGAAAAACGACCAAAATAAAACTGGCATTTTCATGAAAAACTAACAAAATATCATTTTTCATTTAGAAAAATGTAAAAAATCATAGACAAAACTAAAACAATCTGCTATAGTATTGTTATCATCAAAAGCGCATGGAAAACCACACGCAAAATAAGAAGGAGGATATTAAGATGAGCAGTAAAAAACTTATGGTTCTTGGACTGGCAGCAGTGATGACCTGCGGTTCCGTGTCCATGGTACAGGCAGACGACGGCGCAAAGCTGAGCATGTTCGTATATGCGAATGAGCAGGAGCAGGCGATCGTCCAGAACATGATCAAGAAGTTCGAGGAAGCGAACGGATGCACCGTTGAGGTTCAGTTCTCCACGAAGGACGACTACAACACAACGCTGACCGGTATGATGACAGCGAGAGATCTGCCGGATGTATTCTACGTAGGACCGGAAACAGTTTCTCAGTACGTAGACAACGGCTATATCACCTCCCTGACTCCGCTTCTGGAAGAAGCAGGTCTTTCCACGGACGACATGATGCAGGATATCCTGGACAACTATCGCTACGATGGAGAGTCTACCGGTACCGGCGATCTGTACGGACTTCCGTATGATTCTTCCGTATTTGCATACGCTTACAACAAAGAGCTGTTTGACGAAGCAGGACTGGATTATCCGGACCCGGACAACCCCTATACATACGACGAATTCGTAGAAGTCTGCAAACAGCTGACAAAGGATACGGACGGCGACGGTGAGATCGATCAGTGGGGCATGGGCGCAGCAAATGCCTTTATGCTGTATCAGTATGTATGGTCAAACGGCGCAAGCTTCCTTTCCGATGATTACAGAACCGTAACCATCGACACGCCGGAGTTTATCGAAGCATGCCAGAAATTCGTAGATCTGACGCTTGTACATCAGGTAACGCCGACCGTAGAGCAGGATGCTTCCCTTGGCGTATATCAGAGATGGCTTGCAGGACAGGAAGCCTTCTATGCATGCGGTACCTGGGATGTAGCTGCTTTCATGGATGATGAGACTTTCCCGTTTGAATGGGATCTGTGCCTGTATCCGACACTTTCCACCGGCAAATCCATGACCTGGTGCGGAACCGTTGGCTACTGTGTGGCAGAAAGCTCTGAAAACAAAGATCTTGCCGCAAAACTCGCTTACTTTATGAGTGCTGATGAGGATGGAAACAGAGAAATGTCCGGTATCACGACCGGTCAGTCCATCCGTCTCCCGAACATCACTTCCATGGCAGAGGGCGAATTTAAGGATGCCGTTACAAACGGCGAGCTTCCGTACCCGAGCAACGTAGACGTATTCTTCAACTATCTGAACGGAACGGAAAACGCAGGCGTAAGATTTATCGAGTCCACCTACACCCCGAGCGCAGGCTGGCTGGATAGATTCTTTGAAGGTTTCGATACCGTAAAGAACGGCAGCGTAACCGTAGAAGAGTATATTGCAGAAGTTCAGCCGGAAATGCAGGAGCTCCTGGATGAAGCATGGGAAATGGTAGAATAAGATAAAACAGATAAAACAGAATCAGACGAGGGAGAACAGCCGGCCGCCATAAGTCCGCGGCCGGCTCTCTTTCTATAAAAAATCAAAATGCAGTTTTTGTCTGTATTGGAGGTGGAAATTCGTGAGTGGTAACGTAGCGAAACGTAAAAAAATGAGTAAAGCAGCTTTTAAAGAGCATTGCTGGGGGCTTGCATTTGTGGCTCCGCCTTTTATCGGCTTTTTGATCTTCATGGCGTTCCCGATCGTCTTCGCGTTTATTGCCAGCCTGACTAAATGGACTGGTATGAACAACATGCTGGACAACTTCGTCGGTCTCAGGAACTATATCAAGCTCTTTACCGATGACCGTTTCTGGAAGGTATTGCTGAACACCATTATTTACATGCTCGGCATTCCATGCGGTATGATCCTCGGTATTATCATTGCCATGGGTATGAACCGTAAGATCAAAGGCATCAAGGTACTCCGTACCATGTACTATATTCCGGTTATTTCTTCTCTGGTTGCGGTATCTATCCTCTGGATGTGGGTATTCAACTACGATTACGGTCTGCTTAACAGCATTATAAAGCTGATATCCGGCAAACATGGTCCTAACTGGCTTGGAGATGAATTCTGGGTAAAGGTGGCAATGATCATCTTTATGACATGGAAAGGTCTTGGAACCTCTATTATCCTGTATCTGTCCGGTCTGCAGGGCATTCCCAAAGACTACTATGAGGCGGCGAAGATCGATGGCGCGAGCGGCTGGAATCTGTTCCGAAATATCACCTGGCCGCTGGTATCCCCTGTTACCTTCTACCTGCTGATCACCGGTCTTATCGGCGGTTTCCAGGTATTTGTAGAGGTACTCGTTATGGTTCCGAACGGTGGTCTGAACTACAGCGCCGCGACGGTAGTATTTTACCTGTACGATAAGGCGTTCGGCAATAACCAGATGGGTTATGCATCCGCAATGGCCTTCATTCTGGCGATCATCATCTTTATCATAACAGCGATCAACTTTGTCGGCCAGGATAAATGGGTTAAGACGATTGAGTAGGGGGTGGAAAGAAAATGGCGAAAAATGATGAAAAAGCTTCGGGCGGTATGACCTCGAAAGAACGCAGGACGAATGTGATCGTGTTTATCCTGCTTTGCCTTGGCGCGGTAGCCATGGTATTTCCGCTGGTGTATATGATTTTTGCTTCTTTCATGACAAAGAATCAGATACTTTCCGCGAACTTCAGCCTGATCCCGAATCCGTGGAAATTCGGTAAATATTCGGAAGTGCTGGCGAAACCGGAATTCCTGCGAGGTGTGCGCAACACCCTGATCGTTGAGATCCCGGTGCTGTTAGTCGGCAGCTTTACCTCTTCCCTGGCGGCTTTCTCGTTCAGTAAGCTGAAATTTAAAGGGAAAAACGGAATCTTCCTGGGACTTCTGGCAACGATGATGATTCCCTTTGCCGTTGTTATGATCCCTCAGTACGTAATGTTCACAAGAATGGGTCTGACAAACAACCTGCTTCCTCTGATCCTGCCTGGTCTGTTTGGTAATGTCAGCATGATCTTCTTCCTGCGGCAGAACCTGACCAGCATTCCGGATGCGTTGGTGGAGGCGGCAAAGATCGACGGATGCGGTTATTTCAAGATTTACTATGCGGTGTTCCTTCCGCTGATGAAGGGCGCGCTGATGACGCAGGCGATCCTGTGGTTCATGGGTATCTGGAATGATTATCTCGCACCGACGATCTTCGTATCCAAGGATAAGTGGTACACACTGCAGGTAGTTATCCGTATGTTTAATTCTGCCTATGCAGTAAACAGTGATTATCCGCTGATCATGGCAGCTTCCGTATTGTCGCTGCTGCCGACTCTGGTACTGTTTTTCATATTCCAGAGATACATCATCGAATCGATGGCGCTTACCGGCGTAAAGGGCTAATAAGTATACAATTCAACAGATGAAAAAGGGGCAGCGGAAAAATTTTACGGCTGCCCCTTTTCAAAACAGAAAGGGAGAAAAACATGGAAGGTTTGCTGCGGCTGAATGACTATCACATAAAATCAAACGCTTTTGCAGGAGCCCATGATCCTTCTATGATGTGGGATCCTGTCACAAAAAAATATTATTCTTACTGTACGGACGCATACGGACCGGAGCTCGGACTGCCGGATGAGATCGGGATCCCGGTACGAAGCTCTGCCGATCTGGTGCACTTTCGTTACGAGAAGTGTGTGCTTTCCCCAAAAGCGATCGCGCAGGGACGGGATAACGGCGGGTATCCGCCCACCCCAAATTTCTGGGCTCCTTTTACCGAGTATGTGAAAGGCGAGTATCGGATGTATTATTCTGCAACCAGAAGCTTTGGCAGTTCGGAATCCAGGATCTGGCTGGCAGCGGCAAAGCATCCGCTGGGGCCTTTTGAAAACCGGGGCGTGGTGGCAGACACCTGGGGAACGGACGACACCTATCCGAATGCCATTGATCCGCATATCATCCGGGCAAAAGAGCGCTGCTATCTGGTATATGGTTCCTTCTTCGGGGGGATTTACATAAAGGAACTGGAGGCGTCCACCGGGCTTCCTCTGGATGGGGATCCGAAAACTTTAGGAACCTGTATCTCGAGAAAAGGACGTCCGCCGAAGCTGGACGGGCCTGAGGGGGCGGCTGTGATCTATGTGCCGGAGACTGGGTATTTTTATCTGTTCCAGTCCTACGGCTGGCTGGGGAATAATTATGATGTCCGGGTGGGCAGAAGCAGGACGGTGACCGGACCCTATACAGATCGGGAAGGAAAAAATCTTGTGGAAGAAAGCATGGGAGAAAAGATCGCAAACAGCTATCGGTTTAATGCTTGCGCTCCCGGTGTGGGATCGGAAAATGCCGGATGGAAATGGGGAGGCTTTCGCGGACCGGGACACGGCGTGCCGTTTTATGATCCGGTGCGGAAACAGTATTTTTTCGTGCACCATATCCGTGACGGGGCAATGGCGGAGAGTTACCGTGATGAGTATGAGAACCGTCTGAGTTTTAAAAAGCATTACCTGATGGTGCGTCCGATGTTTCTGATCGACGGATGGCCGGCGCTCGGGCCGGAACCCTTTGCCGGAGAGGCGCTGGAGAAGATTCCGGCGGAAGAACTCTGCGGCTCCTGGGAGATCGTAGAACTGGACGATAAGGATAATGAACAGAAAATTTCGAAGGAGGTTCATCTGGAAAAAGAAAGCGTATATTTCCGGCATTTTGCCGCGTATAGGGGCTGGGATTACGAAAATCAGAAAAATGCTATTTTTTTGACAGGATTTTTGGAAACAGGCATTGCATTTTGGGGAAAACTCTTGTAAAATGGACTCAATTAGTTTGGTTTTATCTAAAACAAACCGGGTATTTCAGAAGAACAATGCAAAGGGGAAGGGAAAATGCTGCATGTTAAAAATATTGGCGATGGACTGGAATTATTTAAGGCACTTGGCTCAGATGTCCGGATCGCGATTCTGAAGCTTCTGCTGAAGGAAAAAGAGCTCAGCATGAACGAGATCGCGGTCCGTCTGGGAATAACCAACGGCGCGCTTACAAGTCACATCAAGAAATTAGAAGAAAACGGACTGGTAAAGATTTCAATCGAGCGTGGCTCGCACGGGAATCAGAAACTGTGCAGTGTAGCAGAGGATAAGATCCTCATTGAGATAGAATCGGAAGAAAACCAGCACAGCGGACAGATATACAATGCGGAATTAAAAGTGGGGCATTACGCAAACTACGAGGCGTATCCTACCTGTGGTCTTGCCACGACGGAGCATCTGATCGGGGAAGTGGACGATCCAAGATACTTTGCGCATACGGATCGGATCAATGCGGGGATTTTATGGTTTACCCGGGGGTACGTAGAGTATATCATTCCAAATCTTTTGCCGGAGGGGTCGCGGATCGATCAGCTTACGCTGTCCTTTGAGATCGGCTCGGAGGCGCCGGGCGTAAGCTGCGACTGGCCATCGGACATCTCTTTCTATTTAAACGATGAATGGGTGGGAATGTGGACGAGCGCCGGCGATTTTGGAGACGTGAGGGGGATCTTTACGCCGGGCTGGTGGCCGCCGAACTGGAATCAGTACGGCGTGTTAAAGATGCTGATGATCAATCATAAGGGGACCTTTATCGATGGAATGAAGGTGTCCAGTGTGACGATCGATCATCTGCACATCGACTACAAGAGCACGCTGCGTTTTAAGTTTATGGTTCCGGGCGATGCATTAAATACCGGAGGTCTCACCCTCTTTGGAGAGGGATTCGGCAATTACAATCAGGATATCAAGATCCGGATTTCCTATAGCAGAATGAGTTAGAAAGCAAATTTTATAATCTGTTTACTTGCTGTTTTGCGAAAAAGGCAGTATACTATTTGGGAACAAGGAGGCGGTTATTATGACCAAGATTGATATTATCTCCGGCTTTCTGGGAGCCGGAAAAACGACACTGATTAAAAAGCTGCTGAAGGAGGCGTTCTCCGGGGAGCAGGTGGTACTGATTGAAAATGAATTTGGAGAGATCGGCATCGACGGCGGATTTCTGAAGGAATCCGGCATCGAGATCCGGGAGATGAACTCCGGGTGCATCTGCTGCTCGCTGGTGGGCGATTTCGGAAAATCCTTAAAGGAAGTGGTGGATACCTACCATCCGGACCGCATTCTCATCGAGCCGTCGGGCGTTGGCAAGCTTTCGGATGTCATTAAGGCGGTGCAGGATGTGCAGGAGCAGATCGACGCGAAGCTGAACAGCTTCACGACGGTTGTGGACGTCACAAAGTGCAAAATTTATAATAAAAACTTCGGCGAATTTTTCAGCAACCAGATTGAATATGCCGGTGCGATCATCCTCAGCAGAACCGACAAGGCGAAGCCGGAAAAAGTGCAGGAGAGCCTTGCGATCCTGCGTGCGCTGAACGCGAAAGCACCGATCATTACGACGCCGATCGCCAGTCTGACCGGCGAAAAGCTGCTGGATACGATGGAGGGAAGCAAGTCTCTGGAGGAAGAGCTGCTTGGCGAGCTTCGCTGCCCGGAGTGCGGCGAGGTGCATGAGCACGGCGAGGAGTGCTGCTGCGGCCACGATCATGACCATGAGCATCATCATGACCACGAAGAGCATGACCATGAGCATCATCATGATCACGAAGAGCATGACCATGAGCATCATCACGACCACGAAGAGCATGACCATGAGCATCATCACGATCATGAAGAGCATGACCACGGGCATCATCACGATCATGACGGGGAGTGCGGCTGCGGACATGACCACGATCACGAGCATCACCATCACGGACATCATCATGCGGATGAGGTGTTCACAAGCTGGGGATGTGAGACGATCAAAACGTACACGAAAGAAGAAATCAACCGGATCCTGCATACGCTGGAGAGCGACAGCGCTTACGGCACGATCCTGCGCGCAAAGGGCATGGTAGCAGGTGCGGACGGCGAGTGGATCTATTTTGACATGGTGCCGGAGGAACATGAGGTGCGCAGCGGCGCGGCGGAATATACCGGTCGTCTCTGCGTGATCGGTTCTGCTTTGAACGAAGCAAAGCTGGCAGAGCTGTTCGGCGTTTAGGACGGAGGGATTTTCATGAACCAGCCAAGTGTTATGGTTTATCTGGTGACCGGATTTCTGGACAGTGGAAAGACGCAGTTTTTAAAATTTACGCTGTCGCAGGATTACTTTCAGATCCGCGGCAAGACGCTGCTGCTTCTCTGTGAGGACGGCGAGGAAGAGTACGACCCGGAGGAACTGAAAAAATATCATGTAGTGATCGAGCGCGTGGAGCGGCAGGAGGAGCTGACAGAAGATTACCTCAAAATGCTGGACAAAAAGCATCGCCCGAAGCGCGTGGTTGTGGAATACAACGGCATGTGGAAGGTAAGCGATTTTGAAAAACTGAAACTCCCGTATGGCTGGGAGATGGAACAGAAGCTGACTACAGTGGACGCAAGTACTTTCCAGATGTACCTGACGAATTTAAAGCCGCTGTTTGTGGAAATGGTGCGCGGCTCGGAGCTGGTGCTTTTCAACCGCTGCGAGGACATTAAGCCGCTGGCAGGCTACCGCCGGAGCGTTAAGGTGGTCAGCCCGCAGGCGGAGGTAGTCTTCGAGGACGAAGAGGGCGAGATCGAGAATATTTTCGGCGACGAGATGCCCTATGATATGAACGCGCCTGTCATTGAAATCCGCCCGGAGGATTACGGAATCTGGTTTGTCGATGTGATGGAGAATCAGGAGCGGTACCGCGGAAAGATCGTGGAATTTACGCTGCAGGCAAAGAAATATCCCGGCTTCCCGACCGGCGTGTTTGTGCCGGGGCGCACGGCGATGACCTGCTGCGCGGACGACACGACCTTCCTTGGGTATGTCTGCAAATGCGGCAAGGAACCGGAGCCGGAGGACGGCGCCTGGGTGAAGATCCAGGCGAAGATCGACTTTGCGCATCTCTCCGTATACCGCGGCGTCGGCCCGGTGCTGAAGGCACAGCACATTGAGCCGGCGGAGGAGATTAAAGAGATGGTGTATTTTAACTAGCAGGATCGCGGGGTGCAGCCCGTCTGCCGCGCTGAAAACAGTGGCGGTGACGGCTGCGCTTTTTTTATGCGCAAATTCGTGTGGAAAATTGAGCAGAAGAAACAAAGAACAGTGGTTCACAAATTTTACCATAAATGATACAATAAATACGCAAATGCGAGTTTGAGAGGAGGATTTATCATGAGCAATACGATCGATGCTATACTGTCAAGAAGAAGTATCCGCAAATACAAACCGGACATGGTTCCGAAGGAAATCATTGAGAAGATCGTGCAGGCGGGCACTTATGCAGCCACCGGCATGGGGAAGCAGTCGCCTGTCATTCTGGCGGTGACAAATAAAGAGCTGCGTGATAAGCTTTCAAAAATGAATGCTGAGGTTATGGGAACCGTATCTGATCCGTTTTACGGGGCGCCGGTCGTGCTGGTGGTGCTTGCGGACAAAAGCCGGCCCACATACGTTTACGACGGCAGTCTGGTGATGGGAAATCTGATGCTGGCGGCGCACGAGCTGGGCATTGCGAGCTGCTGGATCCACCGCGCGAAGGAGGAGTTTGAAAGCCCGGAGGGCAAAGAAATTTTAAGATCGCTTGGCATTGAGGGCGATTATGAAGGAATCGGACACTGCATTCTGGGGTATGCTGATATGGAAGCGCCCAAGGCAGCGCCGCGGAAAGAAAATTACGTATATTTCGCAGAGTAAAAACGGTGGAAACGGGACATGTATATCATAGCAGGACTTGGAAATCCGGGCAGACAGTATGCCCATACCAGGCACAACGTGGGATTTGATGCCATAGATGTGCTTGCAGAGAAATATAATATAAAAGTAGAGAATGCAAAGGGCAGGGCGCTGACGGGCAGCGGAAGGATCGAAGGACAGAGCGTGCTGCTGGTAAAGCCGCTCACCTACATGAATTTAAGCGGCGAGAGCATCCGGGCGCTGACGGACTTCTATAAAATTGACGAGACATCGCAGCTCATTGTCATTTACGACGATATCAGTCTGCCGCCGGGACAGCTTCGCATCCGTGAAAAAGGCAGCGCCGGCGGGCACAACGGCATAAAAAGCATCATTTCCCATCTGGGCGGACAGGAGTTTCTGCGCATTAAGGTGGGTGTCGGGGAGAAGCCGGCGGGCTGGGATCTGGCGGATTACGTGCTCAGCCGCTTTGCAGAGGACGACCGCAAAAAAGTGGAGGAAGCGCTTGAAAGGGCCGCCGATGCCGCTGTGTGTCTGATGACGGACGGCGTGGAGGCGGCGATGAATGAATATAACAGGAAGGTATCAGAATGAAAGCATTTACTGCTCCGCTGAAAAATCTGGAGGAGTTTGAGCAGCTATGCTCCGGCTTAAAGAAAAACCGTGGCATCCTGCAGGTGTCCGGCTGCATCGAGGCGCAGAAATCGCATCTGATGTACTGCGTGGGCGAGCCGTACCGGAAGAAGCTGATCATCACATACAGCGATCTGCGTGCGAAGGAAATCTACGAAAACTACCGCTTTTTCGACCGGAAGGTGCTGCTGTACCCGGCGCGGGACCTGATGTTTTACAGCGCGGATATCCGCAGCCACCAGATCGGGCAGCAGCGCATGGCAGTTCTGCGGGAGCTTTTAGAGGAAGAGCAGGTTACGGTGATCACAACCCTTCCGGGGTGTATGGAGCATGTGCTGCCGCTTTCCGGTATCCGGGAGCATGTGCTGGAATTTGCGCAGGACAGCGAACTGAGCCTGGAGAAGCTCTCAGGACAGCTCGTCGAGATGGGCTACGAAAAGACGGCGCAGGTGGATGCGCCGGGGCAGTTTGCTATCCGCGGCGGCATTGTGGATATTTTTCCGCTGACAGAAGAAAATCCCGTCCGCATCGAGCTGTGGGGAGATGAGATCGACTCCATCCGCAGCTTTGACGCCCAGAGCCAGCGCTCTATTGAAAATCTGGAATCTGTGCGTGTCTATCCGGCAAGCGAGATCGTTATCAGCGATGCGCAGGCGGCAAAAGCGGCGGAGCGCATCAAAAAAGAAAGCAAAAAACAGGAAAAAATCTTCCGCGAGGAAATGAAGACGGAGGAGGCGCACCGGATTAAGACGGCGGCGCAGGAAATCTGCGATCGTCTGCTGGAGCTTGAGGAGCGCACCGGGCTGGAAGCATTTATTCCTTACTTTTATGAAAAGACGGTATCCTTTCTGGACTATTTCGGACAGGACGCTTTGATTTTGCTGGATGAGCCGAACCGCATTGCCGAGGAAGGGCGTGCGGTGCAGGAGGAGTTTTCCGAGAATATGAAGAGCCGTCTGGAGAAGGGCTACATTCTGCCGGGGCAGACGGGAATCCTGTACGGACAGCAGGAGATCATCGGCGAGCTGAACCGCCGGAATTGTCTGGCACTCTGCATCATGGATCTGCCGCGCGATGAATGGAACATTACGGGCAGATACAACATGACCGTGCGCTCCATCAGCTCCTACAACAGCAGCTTTGAGCAGCTTGTGAAGGATCTCGGGCGCTGGAAAAAGGAGGGCTACCGGGTGGCGCTTCTGTGCGCCTCACGCACGCGCGCCATGCGTCTTGCAGAGGATCTGCGCGATCACGAGCTGAACAGCTTTTTCACGGAGGATATGGACCGGGAGATCCAGCCGGGAGAAATTCTGCTCGCGCGGGGAAACACGCACAAGGGATATGAGTATCCGCTGATCCGTTTTGCGGTGATCACGGAAAGCGATATTTTTGGAAAAGAAAAGAAACGGCGCAAAAAGCAGCGGCGCTATGAGGGCACAAAGATCGCCAGCTTTGCCGATCTGAATGTCGGAGATTATGTGGTGCATGAAAGTCATGGACTTGGTATCTACCGCGGTATCGAAAAAATTGAGGTAGATCATGTCATGAAGGATTACATGAAGATCGAGTACAGCGGCGGCAGCAATCTTTACGTGCTGGCGACACAGTCGGATGTTATCCAGAAGTATGCAGGCTCCGAGGCAAAAACGCCGAAGCTCAATAAGCTGGGCACGCAGGAGTGGAATAAGACGCGCACCCGCGTGCGCGCAGCGGTGCAGAACATCGCAAAGGAGCTGGTGGCGCTCTACGCCGAGCGGCAGGAAAAAAAAGGTTTTGCCTACGGGGCGGACACCGTCTGGCAGCGCGAGTTTGAGGAAATGTTTGAGTTTGAGGAGACGGACGACCAGCTTGCAGCGATCGAGGCGACCAAGCGCGATATGGAGAGTACGAAGATCATGGACCGCCTGATCTGTGGGGACGTGGGCTTCGGAAAAACAGAGATCGCGATCCGCGCGGCGTTCAAGGCAGTGCAGGAGGGCAAGCAGGTGGTATATCTGGTGCCGACTACCATTCTCGCGCAGCAGCATTACAATACCTTTGTGCAGCGCATGAAGGATTTTCCGGTGCGTGTGGATCTGCTGTGCCGTTTCCGCACGCCTGCGGAGCAGAAAAAAACGCTGGTGGATTTAAAGAAAGGGCTTGTCGACATCCTGATCGGTACGCACCGCGTGCTCTCAAAGGATGTGGAATACAAGGATCTCGGCCTGCTGGTGATCGACGAGGAACAGCGCTTCGGCGTTACGCATAAAGAGAAAATCAAACAGTTAAAGACAAATGTGGATGTACTCACGCTCACAGCGACGCCGATCCCGCGCACGCTGCATATGAGCCTGATCGGTATCCGTGATATGAGCGTGCTGGAGGAGCCGCCGATGGAGCGGACCGCTATCCAGACCTATGTTATGGAGTATAATGAAGAAATGGTGCGCGAAGCGATCAGCCGCGAGCTGGCGCGGGGCGGGCAGGTTTACTATGTCTATAACCGTGTCAATACTATCGTGGAGATGACAAATAAAATCGCAAAGCTGCTGCCGGAGGCAAATGTAGCGTTCGCTCACGGCCAGATGAAGGAGCGCGAGCTGGAGCGCATCATGTACGATTTTATCAACGGCGACATCGACGTGCTGGTGTCTACCACCATCATCGAGACGGGGCTGGACATTTCGAACGTTAATACCATGATCATCCACGACGCTGACACGATGGGGCTTTCCCAGCTCTATCAGCTTCGCGGGCGCGTGGGACGTTCAAACCGGACGGCATACGCATTTCTGATGTACCGCAGAAACAAGATGCTCAAAGAGGTGGCGGAAAAGCGGCTGCACGCCATCCGGGAATTTACCGAGCTGGGCAGCGGCATCAAAATTGCCATGCGCGACCTGGAGATCCGCGGAGCGGGCAACTTGCTTGGCGCGGAGCAGCACGGGCACATGGAGGCGATCGGCTACGATCTTTACTGCAAGATGCTCAATGAGTCTGTCCGTGCGCTGAAGGGCGAGATGAGTCCGGCGGACAACTTTGAGACGACGATCGATCTGGACATCGACGCCTACATCCCGGAAAAATATATCCGCAACGAGTATCAGAAGCTGGATATTTACAAACGGATCGCGACGATCGGGAACCAGGAGGAATACGACGATATGCTGGAGGAGCTGATGGACCGCTTTGGGGAGCCGCCGAGGGCTGTGCAGAACCTGCTGGCGATCGCGCATCTGAAGGCGATCGCACACAGTGCCTATGTGGCAGAACTGACGCAGAAGGGCGATTACATCCGATTCGTCATGTACGAAAAAACGCCCGCCGACCCGAAAAAGATAGAAGCCTGCATTGCAAAGCACGGCGGAAAGCTAAAATTCGTGATGGAGGGGCGACCTTATTTTCTGTATGCAAAGCCGCGCGTCAGCGCAAAGGATAACGCGGACGTGCTGACGCTGACAAGAGAACTTCTTACAGATATCGCAGGATGTTTGCAATAAAAAATGTTGCGATATCAGTAAAAACGCGCTATACTACTTAATAGCATGTTCGAAAAAAGAAGGTAAAGCGAGGAGAATACGTATGAACAGGTTTGGAAAAAGATGGATTGCAGCAGGACTTTGCGCCGCACTGGCGGCATCAATGCTTACGGGCTGCTCCTCTGTGAATAAAAATGATGTGGTAATGACGGTGGATGATACGAAGGTCACACTTGGCGAGGCGGCATTCTGGCTGCGTTACAACCAGGCGAACACAGAAATGTATCTTGGCGGACTTTTCGGGGATGGCAATATGTGGGAGCAGGATCTTTTTGGCACGGGAGAAGCCTACGGCACCACCATTAAGGAGCAGATCCTGGAAGATATCAAAGAAATGGTTCTGATGGAGCAGCACGCGTCCGAGTATAGTGTAGCGCTGACAGCGGAGGAGGAAGCGGCGATCGACGAGGCGGCGCAGGCGTTCTTTGAAGCAAACGATGACAAGACCCTGAAGGCAATGTATGCCGATGCGGAGACAGTAGATCGTATGCTGACGCTGCGCACGATCCGTGAAAAGATGGAGACGGAGATCAAGAAGGGTGTCGACACAAATGTTACCGATGAGGAGGCGGCGCAGAAATCGATCCAGTATGTAAGCTTTACGGCGTCGTCGACCACTGATGAGGATGGAAATACGGTCGATCCGACGGATGAAGAGAAGGAAGCTGTGAAACAGCAGGCTCAGGATGTCATCGACGCGGTAAACGGCGGCAAGACACTGGAGGACGCCGTGGCAGAGGTTGATGAGGAGAAAAATGTAGTCTCCAGCACCTACGGCGACGACAACACTACCTTGAATGACGCGCTGAAGGAAGCGGCGGATGCGCTCTCTGATGGGGAAATCTGTGCGGAGCCGGTGGAGATGAGCAGCGGAAACGGCTGGTACGTTGTTCAGATGGTATCCACTTTTGATGAAGAGGCAACGGAGGACCGCAAGGCCGAAATCATCACCGACCGCGAGAATGATTTGGTGACGACCACGCTGGAAGGCTGGGAGCCGGAGGTTTACGAGGTCGACGAAGAGCTTTGGGCGAAGATCACCTTTAACGTAGGCTTCAATGCACCGGAGGCGGAGACAGAAGCGACGGAAGCGGGAAACACCGAAGCTGAGACAACCGCAGAGAGCGAGACGGAAGCGGGAAGCACTGAAGCGGCAGAGGAAACCGAAGCGGAAACAGCTGCAGAGACTGAGACGGAAGCGGAAAGCGCCGAAGCAAAGACAACTGCAGAGAGCGAGACGGAAGCGGAAAGTACCGAAGCGGCAGAGGAAACCGAGGCGGAGACAACCGCAGAGACCGGGACGGAAGCAGAATAAGAAAAGCAGGTTATATGGGATGGTGTTTCGGCATCATCCCATATTTTTCTCACAATTTTTCGATACAATCAAATATCCCGCTGCAAGCAACAGGGGATCAGGTTTGCAACGCTGCAGAGCAGCGGGGTATTTGATCCTCGCGGCATCTACGCTACGCTTCGGTCGGTGCTAAGCGTGTGCCACTGGCACACAGCACCGCCAAATATCCGCACAAGTGCGGCTGCTTGGCTCGTTGCCCGCGGGAATAAACCAAAATCGAGGAGAGGATATATGAAGAAAAACAGGATTTTGATCGTAGAGGATGAGCAGAAGCTTGCGAGGACGATGGGAGACTTTCTCAGGCTCCAGGGATATGAGACCTGTCGGGCGGCAGACGGGCGGGAAGCGCTTGCGGTTTTTTATAAGGAGCGAAAAACGCTGGATCTGATTTTGCTGGACGTTATGATGCCGGATATCAGCGGCTACGAGGTTTTAAAGGAAATCCGCAAGACCTCCAATATTCCGGTTATCATGCTGACGGCGCGGTCGTCGGTGGAGGATCAGATGAGCGGCTTTGAGAAGGGCGCGGACGATTATATCACAAAGCCGTACACGCTGGAGCTGGTAAAGCTGCACATAGAAGCGGTCTTAAAGCGTTCCGGAAAGCTGGCGAAGGTTCTGGAATATCAGGATATCAGCATAAATCTTGAAGCGCAGAAGGTTTACTGGAAGGGGAATTATATCGAGACGACCCGCAAAGAATATGAGCTGCTGGTTTATTTTATTGAAAACAGCGGAATTGTACTCGCGCGCAATAAAATTCTTGATGCGGTCTGGGGCTACGATTATGTCGGGGATATTCGCACGGTGGACACGCTGGTGAAGCAGCTCCGCAAAAAGCTGACAGAGGAATGCACGTATATTAAATCCGTTTATGGAGTAGGCTATTTATTCGGAGAAGGCGGCTATGAGGAATAACAGAGAACAAAGGCTCCGGCAAAATCCGGGACTTCTTTTGCTGCTGGCAGCGGCAGTTGTGATAATGCTCTATGCGTTTTTGGCGTACCCCATTTACACACGCATGAAAATGCAGGTGCTTAAGAATGCATATAAGGAAATCAGCGTGATGAATCTGGCGATGCTGGATGAAGAGGAAACGTCGATTCTGCAGAGCTTTAATGCAGATAAGCTGGAGTTTCTGATCACGGATGAGAATTTTGCGCTTGTTTATACGAATAAAAGTCAGGCGGTCGATCAGCAGATAGAGCGCTATGTGAGGTCACGTGCAGATGAGTTCCAGGAGGAACCGACGCTGACTGCGCGGGAATATAATTCGTTCTGTGTGATCCGTTTGCGTGCGCTCCTGCACGCTGACGGCAAGACGTATTATGTGTTTATCCGATGTGAGGTTCATCAGGTACATGAGATGATCAATTACACGGTCATGTATCTGACACTGGCGCTTCTCATAATCTGTGCGGTGTGGTCTCTGCTGCAGAAAAAGATGCAGCAGAGGCTGGCGTTTGTGCCGGAAGGAGCAATGGCCGGACTGGAAAACGAGCGTGCGGCAGGTACACATGGAGAGGGAGCGGACGGAGGCTTTGGAAGCATTGACGAGGCGCAGAAGGAATTTGTCGCGAACATTTCGCATGAGCTGAAGACGCCGCTGGCAGTGATCTCCGGGCAGGTGGAGATGCTGCAGTGTATGGGCAGCGAGATCGACCGGGAATACTATTTTTCTTCTATCCGCGAGGAAATTGATAAAATGACGGATCTGGTAGGAAACCTTTTAGATATCACGGTTATGGATCATCATATGGAAGAGATGGAAATGAGTGAAGTAAACCTCTCCGATATGATGGAATATATGATGCTCAAGTACGATGCGCTTTTCAAGAAAAACAAGATCAAGCTGCAGAGCGAGCTGGAGAAGGACTGTATTGTTTTTGGAAACCGTATGTATCTGGAGCAGGCGGTCAATAATTATATGATGAACGCTTTCCAGCACACCGCGCAGGGAAAATGGATGCGCGTCGGACTCTTCAGAAAACACGGCGCTGTGCGCATTGAAATTTACAACGAAGGACCGCAGATCCCGGAGGAGGATATGGAACGCATCTGGCAGAGCTTTTATAAGAGCGGTCGGGAAAATTATAAAAAGGATCTTAAGCTCAGCAACGCCGGGCTTGGGCTTTATATGGTGAAAAAAATCGTCGAGCAGCACGGCGGACGCTGCGGCGCCGAAAACGAGGAAAACGGCGTGACGTTCTGGATGGAGTTTGCAGCTCATCAAAAATCTGCTGCAAACAACAGGAGCTTTGGAAAACAGCATGCATAAATCGGCGGCATTTCCACATACTAACTCCATGACCAATATAGACACAGACGAATGGCAATGGAGGAAGATATATGAAAGCTACAGGAATTGTCCGCAGGATTGACGACCTCGGAAGGGTGGTCATTCCGAAGGAGATCAGAAAAACGTTAAGAATAAGGGAATCCGACCCGCTGGAAATTTTTACCGACCGGGAAGGAGAAATCATACTGAAGAAATATTCCCCAATCGGGGAGCTCGGCAGCTTTGCCAAGGAATACGCCGAGTCGCTGGCGCAGACGACCGGTCACAGCATCTGCATTACCGATAAGGACCAGATTATTGCCGCGGCAGGGGGCTTAAAGCGCGAGTACGTGGGACGTCCCATCAGCGGGTCGCTGGAGAGCCTGATCGGGGAGCGCGAAAATGTGCTTTACAATATGTCAGACAGGGAGTACATCGAGATTTTTGACAGCAGCGAGGAAAAGCGTCCGCAGGTCATCAGCCCGATTATCTGCGAAGGAGACGCCATCGGCGCCGTCGTGATGGTCGGAAGAAGCGATAAGGTCACGATGGGGGAAACCGAGCAGGTGGTGGCAAAATGCGCGGCAAATTTCATGGGAAAACAGATGGAAGCATAAAATAAGCGGCTCCGGGAAGCTTTTATCCCGGAGCCGGTTAAATAGTGCGCCTGGCGGCGCACGTTTCCAACAGGTGCAAGTCCTGAATCCGCCCGGTAGTGGGAAGGATATAGCCGAAGGCAAGGGTGTCCATCGAGAGGTGGAATCTGAAGGAAGCTGGATGTGGGGAACATACTAACCCACGGGCAAATCTCTGGTCTGACGAACAGAAATCACATATGAGGTTATGCATGAGGGTAAGGCTGCTATGCAAGTCGAAGCCCAATAACTACACGGAATCATGCATGATAAATGTGGCAGATGGATGGAGAGAAGGAAACGTGTGGTACCCGGGGAGGTCTGTGTGATACGCTCCGAAAAGAGTAACCAACACTGAAAAGTGTTGCTGAACACACAGAAGTCAGCAGAGGTCATAGTAGCCGGGAGGCGAAGGACCGAATCAGTAGGAGTCTTAAGTATGACCGGGAAAGGAGGAATGACCGCCCATGACAGAAAACACAAACAGTGGCTGTTCGCAAAGAGATAGTGCGGAACATGAAGGGTATGCGAAAGCGTCAAGGTCGTTCAAGCGGATATGGAAAGAAAGAGACAGTGCACAGCCGAAGCTCTTGGAAATGATTCTGTACAAAGATAATCTTAACAGAGCGTACAAAAGAGTGAAAGCAAACAAAGGGGCGGCAGGCATTGATGGAATGAGCATCGAAGAAGCCCTGCCATATCTAAAGGAACATCAACAGGAGTTAATTAACCGAATACTTAGAGGAAAATATACTCCATCACCAGTGAGAAGGGTTGAGATTCCAAAATCAGACGGTGGTGTGCGAAAGCTTGGCATACCAACAGTGATAGACCGAACAATCCAACAGGCAATAACGCAGAAGTTAGTGCCAATCTATGAACCATTGTTTGCAGAAAACAGTTTTGGATACCGTCCGAACAGGAGCGCAAAGGATGCAATCATAAAGATTAAGGAGTATGCGGAACAAGGCTACACATTTGCGGTAGCCCTTGATTTGTCAAAGTATTTTGATACCTTAAATCACGAGATTCTCATAAATCTGCTGAGACGGAATGTAAAGGATGAACGTGTAGTGCAGCTGATTAAGCGTTGTCTGAAAAGCGGTGTAATGGAAAACGGAGTGGTCATAGAAACAGAAGAAGGCTCGCCGCAAGGCGGAAATCTGTCGCCATTGCTTGCGAATATCTACCTCAATGAGTTCGACCAAGAATTCATAAAGAGAGGTGTTCCGTGCATCAGATACGCAGATGATATCGTGCTTCTCGCAAAGAGTAAGCGTGCATCAGAGCGGTTGCTGGAAAGTAGTACGAAATATCTTGAGGAAAAGCTGAAATTAACAGTAAACCGAGAGAAAAGCCGTATGGTCAGCGTGTTTGCAATCCGAAATTTTAAGTTCCTTGGCTTTGCATTGGGAAGGAACGGAAGTGGAATTTATGTCCGAGTTCATCCAAAGTCATGGAAAAAGTTTAAGTCAAAACTGAAAGACCTATCTTCCCGTAGGTCGGTACAGAGTATCAAACCAAGCCTTGAGAAAATCAAAGTGTATGCAAGAGGTTGGCTGAACTATTACGGAATAGCAAGCATGAAGAACAACATAGATGACATCAATGGATGGCTCTATCACAGGATACGAATGTGTATATGGAAACAATGGAAAAAGCCGAAAACAAAGGTGCGAAACCTAATAAAGATGGGAGTACCAGAAGATTTGGCGAGGAAGGCGGGAAACAGCCGCCGGGGCTATTGGTTCACAACACATACAGTAGCCGTAAATATGGCAATGACAAAAGAAAGACTGATAAGCAGTGGCTTTTATGATTTAGCCACAGCCTATCAGTCTGTGCACGTCAACTATTGAATGCGCCGGATACGTGAACCGTATGTCCGGTGCTGTGAGAGGACGGGAGCTAATCACTCCCTCCTACTCGATTGCATCTAAATCAGGCGCTTAAAATATCTGCCCGGATTATCTGCATAAACGATTATTGGCCCCTGCTGCTTTTACTTTACATATCCTTGCTCATTTCGCGAAGCAGGTCTTTTTTCGTTTCATAGAGCTTATCGGAAAGGTCGACATACATTTCGTGCGGATTAACCAGACGGCGCGTCTCATCCCAGAGGGTATCCAGCTCTTTGAAGCAGATGTCACGGATTTCCATAACACTCGGGGAGGTGTAGACGCACTCACCGTTTTTAAATACCGGTACCAGCAGCTCGCGCAGAGTGTAGGTGCCTGCTTTCAGACGAGTGTGCTTCCAGGTCTCGATCGGGTCGAAGATTACCAGATCTTCGGACTCGTCGAAGGTTTCGTCCGCAAGGGTGATGAGATCTGCCTTTACTTTATAAGCATCCTTTTCGTAGATGCGGTAAATGGTTTTGTTGCCAGGATTGGTAATTTTTTCCGTGTTGTCTGAGAGTTTGATCTTTGGAAGAAAATTACCGTTTTCATCCTGGATGGCAGCCAGCTTGTATACGCCGCCGAAGGATGGGCAGTCCTTGGAGGTGATCAGATTTGTGCCGACGCCCCAGGAGGTGATGCGGCAGCCCTGTGCTTTTAAGCTGTCGATCAGATACTCGTCCAGGTCGCTGGAAGCGGAGATGTACGCATCGGTAAATCCGGCTGCATCCAGCATTTTACGTGCTTTCTTTGAAAGGTAGGCAAGGTCGCCGCTGTCGAGGCGGATGCCGTAATTTTGCAGTGTAAGACCAGAATCGCGCATTTCTTGGAAAACGCGGATGGCGTTCGGAACACCGGATTTTAAGGTGTCGTAGGTGTCAACCAGCAGACAGCAGGCGTTCGGGTAGAGGTCTGCGTAGGTCTTAAAAGCAGTATATTCATCCGGGAAACTCATGATCCAGCTATGCGCATGTGTACCCTTCACCGGAACATCAAAAAGCTGACCAGCAAGCACATTGGAGGTTCCGATACATCCGCCGATCATCGCAGCGCGCGCACCGTACACGCCGGCGTCCGGTCCCTGCGCGCGGCGCAGTCCGAATTCCATGATGCCGTCGCCCTGCGCGGCATAAACCACGCGGGATGCCTTTGTTGCGATAAGACACTGGTGGTTGATGATCGTCAGAATAGCAGTTTCCACGAGCTGCGCTTCCATGATCGGCGCGATCACCTTGATCAGCGGCTCGCGCGGGAAAACAACAGTACCCTCCGGGATAGCGTAGATATCGCCGCTGAAGCGGAAGGTGCTGAGGTAATCGAGAAAATCTGCGTCAAAGATATGCAGCCCTCTCAGATAAGCAATATCTTCCTCTGAGAAGCGCAGGTTTTTGATATATTCGATCACCTGCTCCAGTCCGGCAGCAATCGCGTAGCCGCCGTCGCTGGGATTGTGACGGTAAAACATATCAAAAACAACTGTTTCGTTTGTGCGGCTCTTAAAATAGCCCTGCATCATGGTCAGCTCATAGAGGTCAGTCAGAAGACTGATGTTCATTGTACTCATGATCGTTTCTCCTGTCTTTTATACATAGTGTATATGCCGCAATGCCAAAGCCTGCAGCTTATCTTGCTTATTATAACACAAATCAGAAAGATTGGACATGCATTTGAAAAAAAGTTGAAAAAAATTAAAAAAAATGAAAAAAAGGGCTTGCTTTTTTTGATAAGCTGTTCTATAATACATCGTGTTGTGACATTGGGCTATCGCCAAACGGTAAGGCAACGGACTCTGACTCCGTCATTTCAAGGTTCGAATCCTTGTAGCCCAGCTAAGAGATACTCAGATGAGTATCTCTATTTTTTTATCTTCTCATCAATTTTATCAGCGGCAGAATCCAGTGCCCGTGTATAGCGTTTTTCCAGAATATGAATCCTTGCCAGTTCAATAACGGTACATCCAATGAATACAGCAGCGATCACCAGCAGCGAATATGGAATCAATATGTTGTTTTCTGCATAGGAGGCATTTTTAAATAACGTTTTCCACAGAAAAGGACGGATATATTTATTATCATGTATCAGATATACTCCAAAAGTTGCCGAGGAAATCGTGTTGATAACCGGCTTGTATCCGATATCTGTTTTTAAAAAACCGATAAACAGCATAGCTGCTATTAAAAAAATCGGGAATTTTCGCATACCGTATAAAATTGTTGCATTTTTATAGAAGAATTCAATTTTTGTTCCCAGGAAATCGGAGACAACTGCAGACAAAAATGTCAGTAATGTAACAGCAATGGACATCCATATGTATGTGCTGCCCTTTATGTTGGTTTGGGGCTTGAATAATCTTATATATCCTGCAAAAGCATACAAAAATACAAACCACAGTAAGTCATTGCTTTGGTTAGCCTGTGCAGTAAGCGTCGGTATGATACACCAGCAGAATCCTAGCAGCAGCAGAAAATGCTGATACTGTTTTTTATTCAATGAATGCAGCAATCTATTGATATACGGAGATAAAAGATAAAGAATAAAATAGGTGCTCGCGAACCACCATTGCGAATACGTGATGGGGAAGCAGACCTTGATTAATTTTTTTATCCCAAAGGTTTCAGCTCCGCATAACGAAAAGACAATAAAGATACCGGCGGAATACGTGAATATCTGCAGCCACAGCTTTAAAACTTTATTCGTTTTCAGCGATTTGGCGGATACAAGAAAATATCCGGATATGAGCATAAAGATATTAACACCGATTTTTCCGCCAATGAGAAGAAATTGTACCCAAAACCGGGTGGCCGTAATTGTATCGCTTGAAAATTTAAAACCGCCGTGGAAAGCAAAATGATGAGCAATGATCATGATCATGGCAACAATACGCAATAACTCAATATTAGATTGGCGCGGGGCTTTGGCTGTCAGATTTTCGGTCTGCATTACATTTTGACTCCTTTTTCAAGAATTTTTGCTGTGCTTTTCTATTATGATTTTATTAGTTCCTGTTCACGCCAGCCTCAAACACCTGTTGTTTGAAGCGTGAGAACGTGATGCAAGTGTGAGCAAATCCCATTCGCGAAGCGAATTTTAAATGGATTTGCGAAGGTTACTGCGAACGGAGTGAACAGTAACTTTTATTATGCACGGTTTTTCGCATGCTGTCAAATAGATTGTCAATCCGGCAGATATTTGTTACAATAATGGGCAGGAAAACAGAATTTGTCGGGAGCCAATGATGGAGGAATGGAAGAAAAAGTTTCTGGAGACAAAACAGCCGCCGCAGAAATTGAAAATTGCATTGGAATATTTTGATAAGTCCGAAGGGGAATGGAAGGAACGTCTGGGCTTTTATCTGCGTCAGAGGATCCGGCCTGCTGCCAGTGTTCTGATCAGCGAGAATGCTGCAGATAAATTGCGGAACCTCCTTGCCACAGGATGGATGACGGAAACGATCATAGATGAAATGATTGCAAAAGCAGGAAAAGAACACCGGACAGAAATAACAGCCGTTCTTCTTGAGCAAAAGCGCTGCAGCGATGCAGATAAAAAGAAAGAAAGCAGTCCAAAAGAAACCTTTGAGAATATAGGAGATATTCAAAATAAAGAGGAACGGATCTGCAAAAGAATCTGGGATCTGACCATATTGTCACTGAGCGGAAAATATCCTTTTTTCCGTCCGTATTTGTGTGGGCTTGAATTCAGGAAAAGCAAAGACGTTCATCTGTACAAAAGGGAGAATACGGTTTATTTCAATCCCGGTTTTTTGATTGAAAAATTCTGTATTTCCATGGATGAGACAGAGCATTTACTTCTGCATATGATGATGCATGACCTGTTCCTTCATACGATAACGGCGTCCATGCCGGATAAGCGTCTGTGGAATCTTGCCTGTGACATGGCAGTAAAGCGTTTGACGCAAAAAATAAATGGCACACAGCCTAAGCTTCCTACAATCCGGGAACATGATACCATACGTCAGGAAGACCAGGATGAAATACGCCCGGAACTTATTTACCGGGTACTGCTTCAAAATTCTCTTTCGGAAGAAACATTAAGAGAAATGGAAGCACAGTATCAGGTGGATGACCACCGATACTGGAATTTATCGGATAAGAAGAAAACAGCAAAAGATGTGAGACAATACTGGGATCGAATTTCAAAAACCGGCAGAGCCGGATCCGGCGGAGGCCTCCGTAAATCCGGTGGAAAATCAGACAGTGATCTGGAAGCGCTGCATATCCATAAGGGCGGAAGGGCAGATTTTCGCCGTTTTCTGCGCCGGTTTGCCGAGACAGGAGAAGAAATGCAGATGGATATGGAAGAAATCGATTATATTCCTTATCTGTTTGGATTGGAACATTACGGCAATATGCTGCTTGTAGAGCATCCGGAATACAGTGAGGTGAGGAAGCTTCAGGAGCTTGTGATTGCAATTGATACATCAGGCTCCTGCAAGACGGATACCGTACGCCGTTTTATGGAGGAAGTTTACAGTATATTCCGTGACGGGGAGAATTTTTTTCGTAAAATGAATGTATATATCCTGCAGTGTGATCTGATGGTGCAGGACGCGGTGCACATTAGCTGTGAAAAGGAATGGAAAGAATATATGGCTCATCTGGTGATACATGGAAGAGGTGATACGGATTTTCAGCCTGTTTTTCGTTATGTGGAAGAGCTTCGCAGGGAGAAGAAACTGAAAAATCTGAAATGTCTGATGTATTTTACAGACGGAGACGGTATTTACCCCACAGAAAAAACAGATTATCAGACGGCATTTATTTTTTATCATAAAAAAAGCGGGTATCAGAAAGCGCCTGCATGGGCACAGAAGTTTGATCTGGAGGAGCTATGAATATTAAGGAAGCAAAAGAAGAGATCAAAAATACAGTAAAGGCATATCTGAGAAAAGATGATGTGGGAAATTACAGGATACCGACGGTCAGGCAGAGACCGATCCTGCTGATAGGACCGCCTGGGATCGGAAAGACGGCAATTGTAAATCAGGCTGCAAATGAGCTTGGCATCGGTTTTGTAGCTTATACAATGACGCATCATACGAGGCAGAGCGCAGTGGGGCTCCCCGTTCTTATAAAAAAAGAGTATGAGGGGGAAACCTTTACAGCAACAGAATATACGATGAGCGAGATTATTTCGTCCGTGTATGAGTGCATGGAACGATCCGGATGCAGGGAAGGACTTCTTTTTATTGATGAGATCAACTGCGTATCGGAGACTTTAATCCCGACCATGCTTCAGTTTTTGCAAAATAAGACCTTTGGGGCGCACAGAGTGCCGAAGGGCTGGGTGATCATAGCAGCGGGAAATCCGCAGGAATATAATCATACGGCAAGAGAATTTGATATTGTCACGCTGGACCGCGTCCGCATGATGGACATCAAAGAAGACTACGAGGTATGGAAGGAATATGCATATGGACACAACGTTCATCCGGCTATTCTTTCGTGGCTGAATATGCATCCGGACAGGTTTTATTATGTGAAGGATACCGGAGCGGAGAAACATTTTGTCACAGCAAGAGGATGGGAAGATTTATCTGTGATTCTTCAAAGCTATGAAGAAATGGGGATCGAGGATGCGTACAAAGTAATTCCGGAATATATCCGGGATCCCGCAATTGCAGGAGATTTTTCTTCCTATTATGTGCTGTACAGGAAATATCTGCAGGATTACAGGATCATGGAAATTTTGCAGGGAAGCTGCAGCGAGACAAAGCTTCAGAAATTGGCATGTCTGGCAGCAAAAGGAAATGCAGATGAGCGCCTGGCGGTAACTGGAATGATCGTTGACGGCTGGAACACATATTTTGAAACATATAAAAGAAAGAGTCTTATCGTACGTCATTTGAGTGATGCGCTGGAACAGTGGGAACATACGGAAGAAGGATTTCATGAATGGATGGAACAGCGGGAGAAAGCGTTTCTGGTCAAAAGCCAGGCAGAGCTTGTCGCAGAGGAAGAATTAACGGAAGAAAAATTTGTACAGCATGTGATACGTTCCTGTGATCAGAAAATACGGGAGATACGATGCAGGAAGAAAGAAGAGATGACAGAAATACTGAAAAGTTTTTGGATAGCAGAGAAGGAAAAATTGTCCGTATGTGTGCAGGAGGTATCAGCGGCTCTGGACAGGGGATTTTCCTTTGCGGAACAGGCATTTGGCGAAGGAATGGAATTGACGCTCCTTACATCGGATCTGCTGCAGAATCCATCAGCGGCAGAGTTTATAAGCAAATACGGATGTGACCGCTATTTTGCCCATAGTGATGTGCTTTTTCTGGAAAAGGAGCGGAGAGAAATTCTTGATCAGGCGGCAAGGCTGCGGGCCGTAAGGGACGATCCGTAAGTTAGGTTGCTGTGAACGACGTGAACAGTAAGTTGGACAAAAACGCGAGAATGTTCCCTTGCACATTGTGAAATTGTGTGATAAACTGGATGCGTTTACAGCTGATATGGAGTATAAAGAGTTGCTGAAGCAGCTCTTTTTTTACACCTGCATATTACAGAAGGGATGATTTGCATGAGTTATCAATACCGCAGCCGTATCCGCTACAGCGAGATCGGCGAGGATAAGAAGCTTACGCTGCCCGGTCTGGTGAACTACTTCCAGGACTGCAGCACGTTTCAGTCAGAGGAGCTTGGCGTGGGACTGGACAGGCTTGGCGAGCGGCGCCGGGCATGGCTTCTGGCATCCTGGAAGATCGTCATTGACAGGCTGCCGCAGCTTGGGGAAGAGATTATTACAGAAACGTGGCCGTATGATTTTAAAGGATTTTTCGGCAACCGTAATTTCCGGATGCTGGATGGTGAGGGAAAGACACTGGCGAGCGCGGATTCCGTGTGGATTTATCTGAATGTGGAGAGCGGGCATCCGTGCCGGGTTGACAAGGATGTTCTGGCGGCGTATGAGATGGAAGAGGCGCTGCCGCTGGGAGCGTTTTCGCGCAAGATTTCCGTACCGGAGGAGAGCACGGAGAAGGACAGCTTTCCGGTGATGCGCAGTCATCTGGACACCAATCATCACGTGAATAATGGGCAGTATATTCTGATGGCAGAGGAGTATCTGCCGGAAAATTTTGAAGTAAAGCAGATTCGTGTGGAATACCGCAAGGCTGCTGTTCTGCACGACATTATCGTGCCGTTTGTGCACACAGAGCCGCAGCGCTGTACGGTGAGCCTTTGCGGAAGTGATGAAAAACCATTTGCGGTCGTGGAATTTTCTGCGGAAGCGCTTCAATGAGGGGATCAGAGCAAAAGTATCAGGGCAGGGAGAGGATTATGCTGGAGTTAGGAAAGAAACAGAAATTAACGATTCTGAAAAAGGCAGATTTCGGGGTTTATCTTGGAGAAAAGGAAAACCCGCAGGAGCGTGTGCTGCTCCCGAAAAAAGAGGTTCCGTCGGATGCCGGGATCGGAGCCGAGCTGGAGGTCTTTTTATATAAGGATTCCAAAGACCGTCTGATCGCAACAAGAAGGGAACCGGCGCTGACAGTTGGAGAGGTTGCCGTTTTGAAGGTGGCGCAGGTTGCGTCCATCGGCGCGTTTCTCGACTGGGGACTGGAAAAGGATCTTCTGCTTCCGTTCAGGCAGCAGACGGCAAAGGTGCGCGCCGGGCAGGAATGCCTGGTTGCGCTTTATATCGATAAGAGCAGTCGCCTTTGCGCAACCATGAACGTTTATCCGTACCTTCGTACCGATTCTTCCTATAAGAAGGATGACCACGTTACCGGAACCATTTACCAGATCAGCGAGGAATTCGGCGTATTTGTGGCGGTGGACAACCGCTATTCCGGCTTGATTCCCAGAAAAGAGGCGGCGGGGCGTTTCTTTATCGGCGATACGATCCAGGCGCGTGTCACGGAAGTGAAAGAGGATGGAAAGCTGAATCTTTCGGCGCGTGAAAAAGCATATCTGCAGATGGACGAAGACGCCGAAAACATTATGAAAGTGATCGAAGAATTTGACGGCGTGCTTCCGTTTGGCGATAAAGCGTCGCCGGAGGTGATCAAACGCGAGCTCGGACTGAGCAAAAACGCCTTTAAGCGCGGCGTCGGCAGGCTTTTAAAAGAGGGGCGCGTGGAAATCACGGAGCGTTCGATCCGAAAAATAAAATAAACTTATCAAGGAGGAAACAGCGATGAAACAGGTAATCAGCACAGAAAAGGCACCGGCGGCAATCGGACCGTATTCCCAGGCGATCGAGGTGAACGGGATGGTATACACCTCCGGCGTGATCCCGGTAGATCCGGCCACCGGTGAAATCCCGGCGGGCGTGGAGGCACAGGCAAGACAGGCGTTTTCAAATCTTGCAAACCTGCTGGAAGCGGCGGGGACTTCCATGGCGCAGGCGGTAAAAACAACGGTATTTATCAAGGAAATGAATGATTTTGGCAGAATCAATGAGATTTATGCGGAGTATTTTACAAAGCCGTATCCGGCGCGCTCCTGTGTGGAAGTTGCACGACTTCCGAAAGATGTTCTGCTGGAAATTGAGGTAATTGCACTGAAGTAAAAACAGCGCTCTCCCGAATCACTTGTAAAAAAGGGAGAATCTTCCGGAACCCCTTGTAAATACGCAATTTGTGGGGTATGATAAAAAAGTAACAAACAAGAGGGAAAGGAAGGAGTAAACGTATGAAAGTACAGAATATTACCGATATCAATAGATTTTTTGAAGTGATCGACAGCTGCAAGGGTAAGGTCGAGCTGGTAACGGGTGAGGGCGACAGACTGAACCTCAAATCCAAGCTCTGCCAGTACGTTTCCCTGGCAAACATCTTCTCCAACGGAGAGATTCCGGAGCTGGAGATTCTGGCATACGAGCCGGAGGACATCGAAAAGCTGATCTCCTATATGATGAACAGCTAAGATTTACTATTCACTGTGAATAGTAATTTCAAAAAAGAGATGAAAAGACCGCTGTAAAATGGTATACTATGGGTATATTATTTTACGGCGGTTTTTTGCTGCAATGCATTCGGAGGTACAAACGTGAATTTTACGCATTTACATGTCCATACGGAGTACAGCCTCCTGGACGGTTCGAATAAAATAAAAGAATATGTGGCGCGGGTGAAGGAGCTTGGCATGAACAGCGCGGCGATCACCGACCACGGCGCAATGTACGGCGTGATCGACTTTTACCGGGCGGCGCGCGCGGAGGGTATCAAGCCAATCCTCGGGTGCGAGGTGTACGTTGCGCCAAATTCCCGGTTTGACCGTGAGAATACCGGCGGTGAGGACCGTTACTATCATCTGGTGCTGCTGGCGGAAAACAACGTCGGCTATGCCAATCTGATCAAGATCGTCTCGGCGGGCTTTGTGGAGGGTTACTATTACAAACCGCGTGTCGATAAGGAAATTCTGCAGCAGTACCACGAGGGCATCATTGCGCTGAGCGCCTGCCTTGCGGGGGAAATACCGCGTTATCTGGTGCGCGGCATGTACGACGAGGGCAAAAAGATCGCGCTGCAGTACCAGGAGATTTTCGGCAAGGGCAATTTCTTCCTGGAACTGCAGGATCATGGGATCGCCAACCAGCAGATCGTCAACCAGCAGCTTCTGCGCATGAGCGCGGAGACCGGCATTGAGCTGGTGGCGACGAACGACGTGCATTACACGCTGGCGTCTGACGCCGAGGCGCACGACATTCTGCTCTGCATCCAGACCGGCAAGAAGCTGCAGGACGAGGATCGTATGCGCTACGAGGGCGGACAGTATTATGTGAAATCGCCGGAGCAGATGGCGCAGCTTTTTCCGTATGCGCTGCAGGCGCTGGAAAATACGCAGAAGATTGCCGATCGCTGCAACGTGGAGATCGAGTTCGGCGTCACAAAGCTGCCGCACTTTGATGTGCCGGAGGGTTACACGGCGTGGGAATATCTCAATAAGCTCTGCTTCGATGGGCTTGCGCTGCGCTATCCGCCGGAAAAAGCCGCGGAGCTGAAGGAAAGACTCAATTACGAGCTTGGCATTATCAAGAAGATGGGCTATGTCGATTACTTCCTGATCGTGTGGGATTTCATCCGCTACGCGCGCGACCACGGCATCAGCGTCGGTCCGGGGCGCGGTTCGGCGGCGGGGAGCCTGGTATCCTACACGCTTGGCATCACGAAGCTTGACCCGATCAAATACAACCTGCTGTTTGAACGATTCCTCAACCCGGAGCGCGTTTCCATGCCGGATATTGATATTGATTTTTGCTTTGAACGCAGGCAGGAGGTTATTGACTACGTAGTGCGCAAATACGGCAAGGACCGCGTTGTGCAGATCGTCACCTTCGGTACGCTGGCGGCGCGCGGCGTTATCCGCGACGTCGGGCGCGTTATGGACATCCCCTACTCCGTTGTGGATTCCGTAGCAAAAATGGTGCCGCAGGAATTAAATATCACGCTGGACAAGGCGCTGCAGGAGAACAGCGAGCTGCGCAAAATTTATGAAGAAGATCCGCAGATGCACCGGCTGATCGACATGTCGAAGCGTCTGGAGGGTCTGCCGCGTCACACCTCCATGCACGCGGCGGGCGTCGTGATCTGCCAGAAGGCGGCGGATGAGTACGTGCCGCTCTCGCGCGGAAGCGACGGCTCCATCACCACACAGTTTACCATGACGACGCTGGAGGAGCTTGGGCTTCTGAAGATGGATTTCCTCGGCCTGCGCACGCTGACGGTCATCCAGGACGCCACCAGGCTGGTGGAAAAGGATACCGGAAAAGTGCTGGATATGGATAAGATCGACTATGACGATAAGGATGTACTAAATTCGCTTGGCACAGGAAAGACGGACGGCGTGTTTCAGCTTGAAAGCGGCGGCATGAAGAATTTCATGAAGGAATTGAAGCCGCAGAGCCTGGAGGATATGATCGCCGGAATTTCCCTCTACCGTCCGGGACCGATGGATTTTATTCCGCAGTACATCCGCGGAAAAAACCATCCGGAGACCATCACCTACGACTGCCCGCAGCTTCAGCCGATCCTGGAGCCGACCTACGGCTGTATCGTGTACCAGGAGCAGGTCATGCAGATCGTGCGGGATCTCGCCGGCTACACGCTTGGCAGAAGCGACCTTCTGCGCCGTGCGATGTCGAAGAAGAAGGCGTCCGTCATGGAAAAGGAGCGGCGCAATTTCGTTTACGGAAACGAGGAAGAGGGAGTGCCGGGCTGCATCAAAAACGGCATCTCAGAACAGGTGGCAAATAAGATCTACGACGATATGATCGACTTTGCAAAGTACGCCTTCAATAAATCGCACGCGGCGGCCTATGCGGTCGTTTCCTATCAGACGGCGTGGCTGAAATATTATTATCCGCTGGAATTTATGGCGTCGCTTATGACATCGGTGATCGATAACCCGCCGAAGGTGGCAGCGTATCATCTGACCTGCCGGCAGATGGGAATTGAGATCCTGCCGCCGGACGTCAATCGCGGAGAGAGCGGGTTTTCCGTGGAAAACGGCAAGATCCGTTATGGACTTTCGGCAATCAAGAGCATCGGCAAACCGGTGATCGCCGCGCTTGTGGAGGAGCGCGAGCGAAACGGACAGTATACCTCACTGAAAAATCTTGTCGAGCGCATGTCCAGCAAGGACATCAACAAGCGCACGCTGGAGAGCTTCATCAAGTCGGGGGCGCTCGACAGCCTGGGCGGAACGCGCCAGCAGATGATGATGGTCTACGCGCAGGTGTGCGACGCGGTCAACCAGGAGCGCAAAACGTCGCTCACCGGTCAGATGAACCTTTTCGACTTTATGGGTGAGGAGGAGAAAAAACACTACGAGATTTCCATGCCGAATGTGGGCGAGTATGAAAAAGAACAGTTTCTTGCTTTTGAGAAAGAGGTGCTTGGCTTTTATGTCAGCGGACATCCGCTGGAGGCTTACGAGGAGCTGTGGCGCAAGCGCATTACCAATGTCACGACGGATTTTCAGCCGGATGAGGAGACGGGGATCCCGCTGGTGCAGGATCAGAGCCGCGTGACGGTGGGCGGCATGATCACGGGCAAGACGATCAAATACACAAAGACTAATCAGACGATGGCGTTTTTGTCACTGGAGGATCTGCTCGGAACGGTTGAGGTGGTGGTATTTCCGCGCAGCTACGAGAAAAACCGCGAGCTTTTAAATGTCGACGAAAAAGTATTTATCACCGGAAGAGTTTCCGCGGAGGATGACAAGGCGAGCAAGCTGATCTGCGAGAGTATTACGGCATTCGCAGATATCACGAAAGAGGTGTGGATACAGTTCCCGGATATGGCGAGCTATCAGGCGGGCGAGCAGGAAATGTACCGTATCCTGCGCGGCTCGGACGGGCGGGACCGCGTGGCGATTTACGTGCGCTCCCCGCGTTCCGTCAAAAAGCTGTCTGAAAACTGGGCCGTGAATGCCGACCAGGATCTGCTTGCGGCGCTGGCGGAGAAATTTGGCAGTGAAAACGTAAAAACTATTTGAAAATACACGCAAAATGCATTACACTATGGGCAGAGGCAAATCGTAATTTTCGAAGGAGGGCTTCAAAATGGCAAAAGAGGTAAACACCATCGGCGTACTGACAAGCGGCGGCGACGCTTCCGGCATGAATGCGGCGATCCGTGCGGTAGTCAGAAAAGCGATATATAATGGAAAAAAGGTAAAAGGCATCTACAGAGGCTACAGCGGACTTTTAAATGAAGAGATCCGCGACCTCACGGCGCGCGACGTGTCCGACACGATCTCCCGCGGCGGTACCATCCTCGGAACGGCGCGCTGCTCGGAGTTCCGCACGGAGGAAGGGCAGAAGCTTGGCGCGGAAGTCTGCCGCAAGCATGGCATCGAAGGACTGGTAGTCATTGGCGGCGACGGCTCCTTTGCGGGCGCGCAGAAGCTGGCGTCTCTTGGCATCAACACCATTGGCGTTCCGGGCACCATCGACCTGGATATTGCCTGTACAGAATACACCATCGGCTTCGATACCGCGATCAACACGGCAATGGAAGCGATCGATAAGGTGCGTGACACCTCTACCTCGCATGAGCGCTGCAGCATCATCGAGGTAATGGGCAGACATGCGGGCTATATTGCCCTCTACTGCGGCATTGCGAACGGCGCGGAGGATATTCTTGTGCCGGAAAAATATGATTACGACGAGCAGAAGCTGATCAACAACATTCTGAAAAACAGAAAGCGCGGCAAAAAGCATCATATCATCATCAATGCGGAGGGCATCGGTCATTCGACGTCCATGGCGCGCCGTATCGAGGCGGCGACCGGCGTTGAGACGCGCGCAACCATTCTCGGACACATGCAGCGCGGCGGCAGTCCGACCTGCAAGGATCGCGTGTACGCGTCCATGATGGGCGCATATGCGGTGGATCTGCTCTGCGCGGGCAAGACAAACCGCGTGGTCGGTTATCGTCACGGCGACTTCACTGATTTTGACATCGACGAGGCGCTGGCAATGCAGAAGGATCTTGGGGAATATATGTGGGAAGTGGCATATGCCCTCTCGGTATAATTATGATTAACAGTACGTCAAATAAACAGATAAAAAATCTTGTGCAGCTTCTCACGAAAGCGAAGGCGCGCAGAGAACAGGGGCTTTTTGTGGCGGAAGGCGTTCGGATGTACCGCGAGACGCCGAAGGATCGGCTTGTAAAGACCTACGTATCCGAGAGTTTCTATGAAAAAGAGGAAAACCGCGCTCTTTTAGAGGGAGCGGAGCCGGAGATCGTGACGGACCGCGTTTTTGCATCTACATCCGACACGAAAACGCCGCAGGGGATTCTTTGTGTCATCCGGCAGCGGGAATATACCCTGTCTCAGATGCTGCGCAAAGAAAACCCTATGCTGATGCTTCTGGAGGATATTCAGGATCCGGGAAATCTCGGCACCATTTTCCGTACCGCGGAGGCGGCAGGAGCAGCCGGGATCATTATGAGCAGCGGCACCGCAGATATCTACAATCCAAAGACCATTCGCTCCACCATGGGCTCCATCTACCGTATGCCTTTTCTGTACGTAAAGGATTTTGCGCCGGTGCTGGAGCAGCTTGGCAAACGCGGTATCCGCACCTATGCGGCGCACCTGCAGGGAAGCGGCGAGTACACCGCGCAGGATTACCGGAAGGGCTGCGCCTTTCTGATCGGAAATGAGGGAAAAGGACTTACAAAAGAGCTGGCACAGAGCGCGGATGCCCGCATAAAAATCTCCATGTCCGGGGAAGTGGAGTCCCTAAACGCGGCGGTTTCCGCGGCGGTACTGATGTTTGAGGCAAAAAGGCAGAGAAAAAGAATCGTTTCGGCTCATATGGAAAACAGGGCGCACGGCAGTTTATGATAGCTGCCGTGCATTTTTGTACAATCTTTCTATTGACAAAAATTATTAACTGTTATAAAATGAGTGCGTAATAAAGTTAACAAATTTGTAACAAACGGGCGAAAATGAGGTAAGTTTGCCTGTACATAGGAGGTTTTATTGACTATGAAAAGAAGAATGAAACAGGTTCTCTGCACTACCGTATCCACGCTCACACTTGCAGCAGCAGTGGGCGGCGCGGCATCTGCAGCCACTGTATCGGATAAGTGCGGCGGCAAAAACATTGCTGTTGCAAACGTAGAGACTGACCTTTTGATCCGCGAATCTGCATCCGGGGACAGCAAAGTGATCGGCTTTGTTCCGGGCGCCGCCGGCGTGATCGTGCGCAGCATGGATGCGGATTGGACCTTGGTTGAATCCGGAAATATTTCCGGCTATGTAAAAACGGAGTATCTTGCGTTTGGCGATACGGCGGAACAGTTAAAATCGATCTACGGTGTCCTGGGCGCAGTTGCCAATTACGACGGCGTAAAGGTATTTTCCGATAATGAAAATTTATCCTCTGTCATCGGCACGCTGAATGAGGGCGAGGGCTACGAGGTGCTTGGAAGCACGGCAAACTGGGTAGAGGTAGAGCTTGCGGACGGCAGTATGGGATATGTGGCGGCAGAGGATGTGGAAATGACCACCGTGCTTGACACCGCGATCGCTACAGATGCATATGTGGCACCGGCGCAGACGGAGAGCACACAGAACGCCCCGCAGACTGCACCGGTTCAGACAGAAACCGTTCCGGAAACAGAAAGCTATGCAGACGACAGTTACGCTGCAGCGGAAGATTATACAGAAACGGAAAGCTATGTGGACTATGGTACTGTAAATTATATGGAAACTGAGGCCTATGCAGAGACAGAAAGCTATCCGGAAACAGAAAGCTATGCGGAAGATGTAGATTACGGAACGGTAAACTATGTGGAGACCGAAGGTTACGTGGAAACAGAAGCTTATGTAGAGACAGAAAGCTATGTGGAAACGGAAGATTACAGCACGACAGACTATACAGAAGCGGAAGTGCAGACGGAAGCGTGGAGCGACGAGGGCGCATACGCAGACGATACATATGTAGAAGGCGATGAAGAGACTGGCGTCTGGGACGAAGGCGAGGACGATGGACTTGGCGGAGACGAATACATTGATCCGTCCACTGAGGCCGATGGTTCCACCGATACAAGCTACAGCGCAAGCGACCTGGATCTCCTGGCAGCTCTTATCTACTGTGAGGCAGGCAACCAGAGTGAGGAAGGAAAGATTGCGGTCGGTCAGGTTGTTATGAACCGCGTCAACAGCTCCTCCTTCGCGGACAGTATTTCCGGCGTTATCTATGAAAGCGGGCAGTTCACACCGGCAAGTTCCGGCTGGCTCGACCAGGTAATCGGCAACGCTCCGCAGGACTGCTACGATGCGGCAGCCGCTGCGCTCAACGGTGAGGGCACCGTAGGAGACGCCCTCTACTTCAACGCCGGCAGCGGTCAGGGACAGCAGATCGGAGACCATCAATTTTATTAAACAATGAGTCATGCAAAAATACCGTCATGGACGGATGTGCGTGCTTGCACGCATACATCCATCCATGGCGGTATTTTTATGGGACGAATGTCCCAAACGAAGGAACGAAGTTCCTGAGTGCGCATGACGGAGCAGAGGGAGTCGGTGCTTGCACGCATACATCCATCCATGGCGGTATTTTTATGGGACGAATGTCCCAAACGAAGGAACGAAGTTCCTGAGTGCGCATGACGGAGCAGAGGGAGTCGGTGCTTGCACGCATACATCCATCCATGGCGGTATTTTTATGGGACGAATGTCCCAAACGAAGGAACGAAGTTCCTGAGTGCAATGTCCTCTATTTTTCTGTTTACCTTCCCTCTCCTTTGGTGTATAATAATCCCATAGGCGATACATGGAGAGGAGGATTTCTATGGAACCGATATACTGGCTTATTCTGTTTGCCCTGCTTCTGATTATTGAGGTGATCACGATGGGACTGACGACCATCTGGTTTGCAGGCGGAGCGATTGCCGCGATGGTAGTCTGCATGCTCGGTATAAATGTGTGGGTGCAGTGCGGCGTTTTTCTTGCCGTGTCCTTTATACTGCTGCTTTTCACCAGACCGTTTGCCGTGCGCTGCGTAAACCGCAAGCGTGAGCGGACGAACGCAGACGGGCTGATCGGCCAGATTGCCTGTGTCACAGAAGACATCGACAATCTGAAGAGCGTCGGAAAAGCGCAGGTACGCGGACAGGAATGGACCGCGCGTTCTGCGGATGACAGACACATCATCAGAACAGGCAGCACCGTGCAGATCGCCGCGATAGAAGGCGTAAAACTGATTGTAAAAGAAAAGGAGACAAAAATATGACTATAGGGATTATTCTGGTACTGGTTCTGATCGTGCTTTTGCTTCTGACTTCCTGCGTGAAGGTAGTTCCGCAGGCATATGGATATGTGATTGAGCGTCTGGGAGGCTATCAGACGACCTGGGGTGTTGGCATCCACTTTAAAGTGCCGCTCATTGACCGTGTAGCGCGCAAGGTGCTCTTAAAGGAGCAGGTAGTGGACTTTGCTCCGCAGCCTGTTATCACAAAGGATAACGTAACCATGCGGATCGACACCATCGTGTTCTTCCAGATCACGGATCCGAAGCTGTACGCATACGGCGTGGAGAACCCGATCATGGCGATCGAGAATCTGACGGCTACCACACTGAGAAACATTGTCGGAGAGCTTGAGCTGGACGAAACGCTCACTTCAAGAGATGTCATCAATACGAAAATGCGCGCGGCGCTCGATCTGGCGACTGATCCGTGGGGCATCAAGGTAAACCGTGTTGAGCTGAAGAGCATTATCCCGCCGGCAGCCATCCAGGAGGCGATGGAGAAGCAGATGAAGGCGGAGCGTGAGCGCCGCGAGACGATCCTGGTGGCAGAGGGTGAAAAGAAATCCGCTATCCTGATCGCGGAAGGTAAGAAGCAGTCAATCATTCTGGACGCGGAGGCGGAGAAGCAGGCGGCGATCCTGCGCGCAGAGGCGGCAAAGGAAAAGATGATCCGCGAGGCGGAAGGCCAGGCGGAGGCAATCTTAAAGGTGCAGCAGGCGAATGCCGACGGTATCCGTTTCCTGAAGGAAGCGGGTGCGGATTCCAGCGTGCTTGCACTCAAGAGCTTTGAGGCAATGACGAAGGTGGCGGACGGGCAGGCGACCAAGATCATCATTCCGTCCGAGATGCAGAATATGGCGGGCTTTGTGAAGGCTGCTGCGGAAATTGCAAAGAGTGAATAGGGAAGCAAAGGGATAGAAGCATTTATGCCGAAAATAGATTTAAACCGGGAATACGGGATTGTGCTTGAGGGCGGCGGTGCCAAAGGCGCCTACCAGGTAGGCGCCTGGAAAGCGCTGCGCGAGGCGGGCGTAAAAATTAAGGCAGTTGCGGGCACCTCCGTTGGCGCTCTGAACGGAGCTTTGATCTGTATGGATGATATCGACCGGGCGGAAAAGCTCTGGAAAAATATCAGATATTCCAGTATTATGGACGGTGTGGACGATGATGCAATGCAGGCGCTGTTTGAGGGCAGGCTTCCGCTTTCGGAGATTTTAAAAATCGGGCGGGATATTCTCAAAGACAGAGGAATTGAGATAGAGCCGCTGCGCGAGCTTTTGAAGGAAAATGTGGACACACAGAAGATACGGGAATCGAGGATTGATTTTTATGTGCGGACGGTCTCTGTGACAGACCGCAAGGCCTTGGAAATCCACATGAATGAGGCGGACGAGGAGGACATGGTAAATTATCTGCTCGCCAGCTCCTATATCTCCCCGATCTTCAAGAGCGAAAAGATTGAGGGGAAGCGCTATCTGGACGGCGGCTTTGTGGATAATGTGCCGGTCGGCACGCTGCTGCAGAAAGGCATCAAAAACATCATTGTTATCCGGATTTATGGTATCGGTATTGAGCGTCCGGTATCCATACCGGAAAATGCGAACATTATCACGATCGCGCCGGAGGAGGATCTTGGCAATATTATGGATTTTTCCGCCGTGCGATGCCAGGAAAATATGGAGCGCGGATACCAGGATGCGCTTCGTGTCCTGCGTGAGGGCGATAAAACGCCGGAGCGCCAGGACAGTCTGATAGAGCGTCTTGTGCAGCAGGCGGGCGAGAAGATAGCGGATCTGGGTATTCAGGAAAAGTGGAAACTGAGGAGTGGAAAAAATAAAATGACGGATTTAAAGGGACGTAATTTTTTAACATTGAAGGATTTTACACCGGAGGAAATTTCAAGTCTTCTGGAGCTTTCCGCGGACTTGAAGGAAAAGAAGAAAAAAGGCATTCCGGTGGATGTGCACCGCGGCAAGAATGTTGCGCTGATATTTGAAAAAACAAGCACAAGAACACGCTGCTCCTTTGAGGTGGCAGCGCACGATCTCGGCATGGGCACCACCTATCTCGACCCGAAGAGTTCGCAGATCGGTAAAAAGGAGAGTATCGAGGATACGGCGCGGGTGCTTGGAAGTATGTTTGAGGGCATCGAGTACCGCGGCTATGGGCAGGAAATTGTGGAGGAGCTGGCGCGCTACGCCGGTGTTCCGGTTTGGAACGGTCTGACGAACGAGTACCATCCGACGCAGATGCTTGCGGACATGCTCACTATCCAGGAAAATTTCGGGAAATTAAAGGGCATCAAACTGGTGTATCTTGGAGATGCGCGCTACAATATGGGTAATTCCTACATGATCGCCTGTGCAAAGATGGGTATGGATTTCGTGGCGTGCGCGCCGAAAAAATACTTCCCGGCGCAGGAGCTGGTGGAGGAATGTCAGAAATATGCGGAGGAATCCGGCGCTACCATCACGCTGACGGAGGATGTGATGGAGGGCACAAAGGGCGCGGACGTTATCTGCACGGATGTGTGGGTTTCCATGGGCGAGCCGGACGAGGTCTGGGAGGAGCGCATCCGCGACCTCACGCCTTACAAGGTGACAAAGGAAGTCATGGACAATGGAAGCGAGAATGTTATTTTCCTGCACTGTCTGCCGTCCTTCCACGATCTGAACACCGGGATCGGCAAAGAAATGGGAGAGCGTTTTGGCCTTACGGAGATGGAAGTGACGGACGAGGTGTTCCGCAGCGGACGCTCAAAGGTATTCCAGGAGGCGGAAAACAGAATGCATACCATCAAAGCCGTCATGCTGGCGACGCTTGGAGAATAACGGATATTATGAAGAGTAAGATTTTAAGCGCACTGCGCGCGAAGAAGGATTATGTGTCCGGACAAGAGCTTTGCGGGCAGTTCGGAGTGACGCGGGCTGCCATCTGGAAGGGAATCCAGCAGCTTCGTGAGGAGGGCTACGAGATCGAGGCAGTGCAGAACAAAGGTTATCGTCTGGTGGCGGCGCCCGACACCGTTTCCGGCGCGGAGCTGAGAAGCCGCATGGAGACTGCATGGGCGGGGCAGGAGCTGGTATATCTCGATACCGTGGATTCCACAAATGATTATGTGAAAAAGCTTGCGGAGCAGGGCGCGCCGCACGGCACGCTGGTGGTCGCTGACTATCAGAGCGGCGGCAAGGGGAGGCGCGGAAGGGCATGGATCACGCCGCACGGAACGACGATTGCCATGAGTATTCTGATCCGGCCGCAGATCAGGCCGGAGAAAGCGTCCATGCTGACGCTCGTTGTCGGGATGGCGGCGGCAAAGGCGGTCTGCGAGGTCACCGGGCTGGACGTTCAGATAAAATGGCCGAACGACCTTGTCATTCACGGAAAAAAGCTGTCCGGCACGCTCACGGAGATGAGCGCGGAGATGGAAGGGATCCATTATGTAGTGATTGGTACCGGAATCAACGCTAACATTACGGAATTTCCGGAGGAATTAAAGGGGCTTGCCTCCTCGCTGCAGCTTGAGCTTGGTCATCCGGTCGACCGCGGCGCAATTATCTGTACCTGCATGAAATATTTTGAAGCTTACTATGAAAAATTTATCGGGACGCAGGATATGTCGCTGCTTGTAGGTGAGTATCAGAAGCTGCTTGCCAATATGGACCGGCAGGTGCGCGTGCTCGATCCCGCCGGAGAGTACACCGGCATTGCCAGAGGAATCGATGAATTGGGACAGCTTCTGGTGGAAAAAGAGGATGGGATCCTCACGAAGGTATATGCGGGAGAGGTTTCCGTCCGCGGCATTTACCAGTACTGCTAAAAAGAGGATATAAAGGATGTATGAAGAAAATGTGGTTTTGTGCGCGGCGAGCGCGTACAATGAAAAATATTATCTGAATGAGGATTTTGAAGCGCTTCCCGAACAGGTGAAGGATGAGCTGAAGATTATGTGTGTGCTTTACACGCATGACGTTGGCGGAATCCTTACGCTGGAATTTGACCAGGACGGGGAGCTGCAGTTCCGCACGGAAGCAGCCTCGGATGATTTCTTTTATGACGAGATCGGCAGCGTTTTAAAAATCCGCGAGCTTCAGCGGACAAAGCAGGATCTGCTGGAAGCGCTGGAAATGTATTACAGAGTATTCTTTCTGGAGGAAGATGAATGAGCTTGAAGATAGGAAGCGTGGAGCTTGCAAATCCCTATATTCTTGCTCCGATGGCAGGTGTGACGGACCTGCCTTTTCGTATGCTCTGCAAAGAGATGGGAGCTGGGCTGCTCTGTACGGAGATGGTGAGCGCGAAGGCGATCTCCTTTCACAACAAAAATACGCAAAAGCTGATGGAGACTGCGGAGGACGAGCATCCCGTTTCGCTGCAGCTTTTCGGGAGCGATCCGGATCTGATCTGCGAGGTGGCGCAGCAGATCGAGGAGCAGCCGTTTGACATTCTTGATTTTAATATGGGCTGCCCGGTTCCGAAGGTAGTAAACAACGGCGAAGGTTCGGCTCTGATGAAAAATCCGCCGCTTGCGGAGGAAATTGTGCGGAAAACGGCGAGGGCGATCAAAAAGCCTGTGACGGTGAAGTTCCGCAAGGGCTTTGATGACGATCACATTAATGCTGTGGAATTTGCGAAGCGCATGGAAGCGGCGGGCGCAGCGGCGATCGCCGTGCATGGAAGGACGCGTATGCAGTATTATGCCGGGCATGCCGACTGGGATATTATCCGACAGGTAAAAGAAGCGGTGAAGATTCCCGTGATCGGAAACGGCGACGTGGACAGCCCGGAAAAAGCGCAGAAAATGTTTTCAGAGACGGGCTGCGACGGCATTATGATCGGAAGGGCAGCGCGCGGGAATCCGTGGATATTTCAGGCGCTGAACGCATATGATAAAGAAGGTCTTGTCTTGGAAAAGCCGCAGCCGGCAGAGGTAAAGCGCATGATCCTGCGGCACGCTGCACTGCAGGTTCAGTATAAAGGAGAATACACCGGAATCCGCGAGATGCGCAAGCATGTGGCGTGGTACACTGCGGGCTATCCGCACAGCGCTGCGCTGCGCCGGAGAGTAAACGAAATTAACAGTATCGCGCAGCTGGAGGAATTGCTGGAGTTGTTGGGATAACGCCAGGATCGGTGGAGATCTGACTTGTCAGAATGTGGACAGCTGTGCATCAAACAATCGGACGGTTGCGCATCAAACAATCGGACGGTTGCGCATCAAACAATCGGACGGTTGCGCTTGACAGCGCCGGTTTCATGATATATAATACTTTGAATGTTGCATCAAGGGGAAGACCAGTATTTTTGCAGTATATAAACAGGAAGGTGTAAAGCAATGGAAGGAAAAAAGAACTTATTAACTTATGCGGGGTTAAAGGCATTAGAAGATGAAATGCACGATCTGAAGGTCGTTCGCAGAAAAGAAGTTGCCGGAAAAATCAAGGAGGCGCGGGAGCAGGGAGATTTATCCGAGAATGCGGAGTATGACGCAGCAAAGGACGAGCAGCGCGATATTGAAGCGAGAATTGAGGAGATTGAAAAGATTCTCAAAAACGCTGAGGTAGTTGTGGAGGACGATGTTGATCTGGATAAAATTAATGTCGGCTGCACTGTAAAGCTCTATGATGAAGAATTTGAAGAAGAAATTGAGTACCAGATCGTAGGTTCCACCGAGGCAAACAGTCTTATGGGTAAGATTTCCAACGAATCTCCGGTAGGGAAAGCGCTGATCGGTGCGAGCATCGGACAGGAGATTGAGGTAGAGACACAGGTTGGTATCTGCAAGTACCGCGTACTTGGTATTCAGAGATCATAATCATTATATAGGAAGAAATAGGAGAGGCAAGCATGGCACAGGAGAACAATAAGCAGAAGAATGTACAGGAGGTTGATGAAAATCAGCTTCGCAAGGTGCGCCGCGAAAAGCTGGCAGAGCTGGTAGAGAGCGGTAACAATCCTTTTGAAATTACAAAATTTGATCGTACACATCACAGCCAGGATATCAGGGATCGGTTTGAAGAACTGGAAGGAAAATCTGTTACGCTGGCAGGACGTATGATGTCCAAACGTGTCATGGGAAAAGCTTCTTTCTGTAATATTCAGGATCTGAAGGGGAATATCCAGTCTTATGTGGCGCGCGACAGTGTCGGTGAGGATTCATACAAGGCATTTAAGAAAATGGATATCGGCGATATTGTCGGCATCAAGGGGGAGGTATTTAAGACGAAAACCGGCGAAATTTCCGTTCACGCCTCGGAGATTACGCTGCTCTCCAAGAGCCTGCAGATCCTGCCGGAGAAATTCCATGGGCTTACGAACACAGACCTGCGTTACCGTCAGCGCTATGTGGATCTGATCATGAACCCGGAGGTAAAGGACACGTTCATCAAGCGTTCACGGATTCTTTCTGCTATCCGCAGATATCTGGATGGGCAGGGCTTCATGGAAGTGGAGACGCCAATGCTGGTTGCAAATGCCGGCGGTGCGGCTGCACGCCCGTTTGAGACGCATTTCAATGCGCTGAATGAGGATCTGAAGCTGCGTATTTCACTGGAGCTTTACTTAAAGCGACTGATCGTGGGCGGTCTGGAGAAGGTATACGAAATCGGAAGAGTGTTCCGCAACGAGGGACTTGACACCAGACACAATCCGGAATTTACGCTGATGGAATTGTATCAGGCGTATACTGACTACAACGGCATGATGGATCTGACGGAAAACCTGTACCGTTATGTGGCGCAGGAGGTTCTCGGAACCACGAAAATCGTTTACAATGGCGTGGAAATGGATCTCGGCAAGCCGTTTGAGCGCATCACGATGGTAGATGCGGTTAAGAAATATGCCGGCGTGGATTTTCATGAGATCCATACGCTGGAGGATGCGAGAGCTGCTGCGAAAGCGCACAACGTGGCATATGAGGAGCGTCATAAAAAAGGCGATATTCTGAACCTGTTCTTCGAGGAATTTGCAGAGGAGCACATGATCCAGCCGACCTTTGTGATGGATCATCCGATCGAGATCTCCCCGCTCACGAAAAAGAAGCCGGAGGATCCGGAATATGTAGAGCGTTTCGAATTCTTCATGAATGGCTGGGAGATGGCGAATGCCTACTCTGAGCTGAACGATCCGGTCGACCAGAGAGAGCGCTTCAAAGCGCAGGAGGAAGCTCTGGCAGCGGGCGATGAGGAGGCAAACACCACCGACGAGGACTTCTTAAATGCCCTTGAAATCGGTATGCCGCCCACAGGCGGCATCGGCTTCGGTATTGACCGCATGTGTATGTTACTTACAGATTCACAGGCAATAAGAGATGTTTTGCTGTTTCCGACAATGAAGTCACTGGACGCTGACAAGAAAGCTTCCAAGACTTCCGAAGCA
>NZ_JBKXTT010000011.1:0-133663 GCF_047017445.1 Marvinbryantia sp.
TTTTATATTCGTTTGGCGTTATCCCGTATCTCTTCTTAAATACTTTAATATAATATCCAAAATCTTTATAGCCTACCATTTCTGCTATTTCATACTGCTTGTACTTATTTTCCTGAATAAACTGTTCTACATGACGAAAGCGTACGTCTGTCAGATATTCAAGAAAGCTCTGTCCTGCATATCGTTTTAAAAGACGGCTTACATATGTGCGGCTCACGTGGAATTTTTCAGTTAAATCCTCCATAGACAAATCTTCTGAATAATTTTTATCTATATACTGCAAAATGCTTTGTACAAGCTTTTTATTTCTCTCGTCAGCTCCTTCTGTATTCTGCTTAATCATAGTTTCAAACAGAGAAAGAAGACATTCTACCACCCTTTCTGTATTTTGGCATTCCGAAATTCTTCGTACTCCATCTTGTAAAACCGATACATTCCAGTTTTTATTTTGAATTTCACTTTCCACGGCACATGTGTATGGAAATTTCATACAGCTTATCAAAAGCTCCATAGCAGAAAACTTTACTGCCGAAATATTCTGCGGAGCCCTGCTGTAAATCATCCGTAGTTCCTCTTCTGCTTTTAGAAAACTCTCCTGAAAAAGCAGCATCATAAAGTGTGTTTTCTCTCCCGTCGTAATCACAAATTCTTCCTGATTTTCATATTGCATTTCATCATACTTAAGAATCACATTTTTTCCCAGATATACACATTGACGACATGCTTTCTGCGCCTGCCTGTACTGCACATTTGCAAGATACCCGTCTTCGCATATGCTGCTGATGCCAAAATTCATGGAAAAATTCAAATATTTGTCCATTTCCTGCTGAATTTCCGCACATGCCTCTACAACCCGCTTTATACACTCCAAATTCTCTTCCTCTTTCGGAAACATAAGAATAAAATTATACTCCATAGCTGCCGTATTATAGTCACTAAGCACCTCCATTTGAAACTTATGAAAAATTTCCTCAAAAATATTAATACAGGCAAATTCCTCAATCCATTTATCGCATTTATCAATACGTTCTTCCTTAAATTTTCTTCCTACGCAGACAAGATATTTTTCTATATGAAGATGAAAGGAATCCTCCTGAGCTCGCATCTCCGCTCTTCCCTGAATACGTCCGTGAAGAAGATTTCCTACAAATTTAGAGCGAAGTTCCGGAAGAGAACTTTGAAAATATTTCTGTAAATCATGTACCTGTTTCTGCTTTGCTTTTTTCTCCCGGATTTCTTCTGAAAGACGCAGTATCATCTCCTTCATACCTTCATAATCCACCGGTTTTAAAAGATATTCTTTCACGCCAATGCGAATGGCCTGCTGTGCATATTTAAAATTATCATACCCTGTTAAAATTACAACTGTAGTATCCGGATATTTCTCCTTCGCCCTTCCGGAAAATTCCAGCCCATCCATTCCCGGCATTTTAACGTCACTTAAAATCAAATCCGGAACCGTCTCTTCCAGCTTTCTCATTCCCTCGACTCCGTTTTTTGCAACTGCTGCCACTTTACACCCATAATCTTTCCAGGGAAACGAACAAAGTCCGTCAAGTATAATCGGCTCATCATCTAATATCATTACCTGAAGTTCCATCTGCAACTGTCCTCCTTATTTCTTCAAAAGGAATTCTTAACACAACTTTTGTTCCTTTTCCCTCTTCTGATTCAATATTGATTTCTGCAGATTTATGATACACATAATCCATTCTCTTTTTCACAGCATAAATTCCAAGACGGGTATGTGTTTCTCCTGCTCCTGTTTTTCTCTCTTCTGTATTTTCAAACAGATTCGTAAGCTTCTCTTCTGTCATCCCCACTCCGTTATCTTCTATTGTAAACACAGCCATATTTCCTCTTTTCACTCCGGTAACCAGCAAAAAACAATCCCAGGTAGCATTTTCCACACCATGAACAACTGAATTTTCCACCAGAGTCTGTATTGTCATTTTAGGAATCTGAAGATCATAAAGTATCTCATCGACTTCTATATAAGAAGTAAATCTATCCCCGTACCTTGTCTCCTGTATATAAAGGTAATCCTGTATATATTTGATTTCTTCCCGAACCGTTACCATGCTCTTTTTATTACTGATGCTTGCCCTCATAAGGCTGCTGATTGCAGTAACCATGTGGCAGATTTTTTCCTCCCCCTTCTTTCTCGCCATCCAGTTTATAGTATCTAAAACATTATACAGAAAATGGGGATTTATCTGTGCCTGTAATGCCTGAAATTCAATATCTTTATTCGTAGTTTCCATCTCTACCAGCTGTTTTAAAAGTCTTTCTATTTCTTCAATCGTGTGATTAAATACAGAATTCATACTTCCAATTTCATCTGTTCTTCCTTCCGGAAGGCGTACTGTAAAATCTCCGCCTGCAAATCGTTTCATTGCTTTGCTTGTCTGCTCAATTGGTCCTGCAATCCCTCTTGCAAGCACTTTTGTTAATATAATGCAAAGAACAATGCTGACTACAATAAGGACAGACGCTATTTTTTTTAATTCTCCGGCAGTCTTCTCCAATACACTCATGGGAATCATTCCGACCAGAATAAATCCGGTATCTACGCTTTTCTGATATACACAATTATATGTTTTCCCATCCGCTTTCTCCTTGAAGCTTCCATTTATATCAGTAAGTTTTTCTCCCCATAAATCCGAAAAATCTTTTCCATTATTAAAAATCACCTGTTTTTCCTCATCAAGAAGAAAAATTTGAGCTGCCAGAGACTCTCTTGCAGATGCTGCCATCTTTTCCAGATAATCCACTTTGATAGATGCTCTCAGGATTCCCAAAGGCTCCATTGTCAACGCATCTTTTATCTGTTTTGCGATATATATCACATCTTTATCTTCTTCTCTGTCGTAATAATAAACGCAGCTTCCATTTGCTTCTTCCGCCATACTGCAGACGGTTTCTTCTATATTCTCTTTTTTCTGACGTTCATTTGAAAGAAGATGATTCGCCCCATTATAGCCATAAAGCTGAATATCCTTCATATAAACGCTGGTATATCCCTGTAAAAGAAGTCTTCGTATCTGTCCCGCCCTTGAATAATAAGAATATCGTTCCGTCCCATCTGAACGATAAGGTTCATCTGATTCCAGTTCTTCCTGAACCACATTATTATTTGCTATGTAATCAAAAGAGTTCTCTACCAGTTGAAAATAGTGATCCAGATTTACAGATAATTCTTCGATCACTCCCGCTGACTGTTTTCTTGTCTGAGCTGTCACAATTCTTGCTGCCGCTATATATAATGAAAGGCTGGCTGATAATATTAAAATGAGACTGATTCCTACTGTACAATATAGCAATTTTCTTTGTATGCTGAGATTTATAAACCACTTTTTGACACCTCGCATCTGCACACACCTCCGGTTCTTTTTATGTCGTATTTATCCCATAATAGCATAATTATCTGCAACATTCCATTTATCGTTTCACTTTCTCCCACTGCATTTTTCCGCTCTTCTTCTCATCTAGGCTTACTTTTCCCAGACCATAATAACCCCCAAACACAATTTTTAAATATTTCGCCTACACTCCCCTTGCAACTATGCTATAATATGACATATCAGAAGAAAATCACCTGGACTGCATAGCAGACATTTGATTTTCCTCACAAACCATAAAGGAGACAACTAATATGAATCAGAAACGTGAATGCGGGGTTCTGCTTCCTGTAAGCAGCCTGCCCTCAAAATACGGAATCGGCTGCTTTTCCAAAAGCGCCTATGACTTTGTGGATGCATTAAAAGAAGCAGGACAGAGCTGCTGGCAGATTCTACCTCTTGGACCGACAAGCTACGGGGATTCCCCCTATCAGTCCTTTTCCACCTTTGCCGGAAATCCTTATTTTATCAGCCTGGAGGACTTAATCGAAGAGGGTGTCCTCACAAAAAAAGAATGCGACCGCGCAGATTTTGGAAAAAACAAAACAAGTATCGACTATGCCAAAATCTATAAAAGCCGGACTACCCTTCTTCGCAAGGCATACGAGCGAAGCAAAATCAGTGAAAATCCAGATTTTGTAGAATTTCAGCAGAAAGAAGGCTGGTGGCTTAAGGATTACGCACTTTTTATGGCTGTAAAAGAACGTTTTGACGGAGAACCCTGGAGCGAATGGGCGGAGGATATTCGCTTCCGCTGGCAGAACGCCTTGGATTACTACAGAAGAGAATTATACTTTGACATTGAATTTCAGGAATATATGCAGTTTAAATTCTACGAGCAGTGGAAAAAATTAAAAGCTTACGCCAATAAAAAAGGAATCCGAATCATCGGAGACATTCCTATCTATGTGGCAATGGACAGCGCAGATACATGGGCAAGCCCGTGGCTCTTTAAATTAGATGAAAAAAATCAGCCCACACAGGTAGCAGGCTGCCCGCCTGACGGATTTTCCGCAACAGGACAGTTATGGGGAAATCCGCTTTATAACTGGGAGATTCACAGACAGTCCGGCTTTGACTGGTGGGTCAAGCGGATCGAGCACTGCTTCTCCATGTACGACATCGTGCGCATTGACCATTTCCGTGGTTTTGACGAATATTATGCCATTCCATTTGGAGATAAAACAGCAGAAAACGGCTGGTGGGAAAAAGGTCCCGGCATGGATTTATTCCGCGCCATTTCAAACCGCCTTGGAGAAAGAGAAATTATTGCGGAGGATCTCGGCTTTATGACAGACTCTGTTATTAAGCTTGTGGAAGATTCCGGCTATCCAAATATGAAGGTCATTGAATTTGCCTTTGACGAGCGTGACACAGGAAATGCCAGCGATTATCTTCCTCACAATTATCCGAGAAACTGCGTGGTATACACAGGAACACACGACAACGAAACGCTCGTTGGCTGGTTTAAGGACATTGCGCCCGGTGAGCAGAAGCAGGTTCGGGAATACTTAAATAACTTCCACGACAGCGACAAAGAAATTTATAAGGATATTATCTGCCTTGTTATGAGAAGCGTGGCAAATCTCTGCATCATTCCCCTGCAGGATTATCTGGGACTTGGGAATGATGCACGTATTAACAAACCGTCCACACTTGGCTGCAACTGGAAGTGGAGAATGACAGAAGGGCAGTTTTCAAAAGAGCTTCGTGCAGAAATGAGAGCTCTTGCCAAACGGTACGGTCGGCTGAATACAAAAGGAGTGTAATCCTATGAGGCTTAATACATTCTGTCTCTGCTGCCAGATCAACAAGCAGGCTTCCATGATTGGCAGCTTCCCGGACGAAAAAAAGAAGCTTGCCTATATGCAGGACGTCCTCTCCCGGCTTACAAACCTTCAGGAGGACGACAACTCTCCAAGCCTTTATACAGAATTTCAGAAACGCTTTACAAAAACATGGGGAATTGCGCCAAAAGATTACACGAAATTAAAAAAAGAATTTAATCAGCTTATGATGGATCTGGAAGAAGAACTGATGCGCTCCATACAGGAAAGCAGCGATCCTCTGGAGCGCGCGCTGATCTACTCCAGAATCGGCAATTACATTGACTTTGCCGCCCTTTCTCATGTAAAAAAAGAGGAGCTTTTGTCTCTTATTGAGGAGGGAAAAAGAGAAGCTCTTGATAAAGAAGAATACCGGCATTTCTGCGAAGAGCTTGTCTCTGCCCGCTCTCTTGTTTACCTTACAGACAACTGCGGCGAAATTGTTCTTGATAAGCTGGTGATCCGTATTTTAAAGGAGCGCTTTCCGAATCTTGATATTCAGGTTATTGTAAGAGGTTTTCCTGCAGCCAATGACGCAACAATGGAGGACGCTCTCATGTGCGGTCTTACAGAACTTGTGCCTGTCATCGGAAACGGAAACGATGTGGGCGGCACATGGCTTCCCCACATCAGCGAAGAAAGCCTCTTTCTCATTGAAAATGCCGATGTGATCATCTCAAAGGGGCAGGGAAATTTTGAAACCCTTCACGGCTGCGGTCTTAATATTTACTATCTGTTCTTATGTAAATGCGAATGGTTTATGAGAATGTTCCAGGCAGAGAAATTTCAGGGAATGTTTGTAAACGAAAACAGGATTTCATCGGATTGCTGATTCTTTTGACATAATGACGAAAAATCACTTCTGCTTTTTTCGTCATTATGTCAAGAAGCTGCAAAAAACTTTGTACAATTCTTCTCTAGCCCTTTTTTCCTGTTTTCGTTATACTGTTTACAGTGAATAACACAGAAAACTATAACAGTTTATATAATAATTTTTTTTGGAGGAAAGCAAAATGGCAAGTTTATCTTTACAGCACATTAACAAAACTTATCCAAACGGTTTCCAGGCAGTTAAGGATTTCAACCTGGACATCGAAGACAAAGAGTTCATCATTTTCGTAGGTCCTTCCGGATGTGGTAAATCCACAACTCTTCGTATGGTTGCAGGACTTGAGGAAATCACAAGCGGTACTTTAAAAATCGGCGATAAAGTTATGAACGATGTTGAGCCGAAAGACCGTGATATTGCAATGGTATTCCAGAACTACGCTCTGTATCCACATATGACAGTTTATGACAACATGGCTTTCGGTCTGAAACTTCGTAAAGTTCCGAAAGATGAAATTGATAAAAAAGTTCGTGAGGCAGCAAGAATCCTTGACCTTGACAAACTGCTTGACCGTAAACCGAAAGCTCTTTCCGGTGGTCAGAGACAGCGTGTTGCTATGGGACGTGCTATCGTTCGTGATCCGAAGGTATTCCTTATGGACGAGCCGCTGTCAAACCTGGACGCAAAACTTCGTGTTCAGATGCGTATTGAGATTTCCAAGCTGCACCAGAGACTGGGCGCAACCATCATCTACGTAACACATGACCAGACCGAGGCTATGACGCTTGGTACCAGAATCGTTGTTATGAAAGACGGTATCGTTCAGCAGGTAGATTCTCCGCAGAACCTTTACAATCATCCGGGCAACCTGTTCGTAGCAGGATTCATCGGATCTCCGCAGATGAACTTCATGGATGCTGTTGTAAACGTAAAGGGCAACGATGTAGACCTGAAGGTTGGCAGCTTTGACATCAAGCTTCCGGCTGCAAAGGCAAAAGCTCTCATCGACGGCGGATATGCTGGAAAGACGGTTGTTATGGGTATTCGTCCGGAAGATGTACATGATGATGCGGCATTTGTTGCAGCTCATCCGGATACCAAGATTGAAGCTACCATCAGAGTATACGAGCTGCTTGGTGCAGAAGTATTCCTGTATTTCGATCTGGAGAACTTCCCGATGACGGCACGTGTAAACCCGACGACCACAGCAAGAACAGGCAGCAATGTTACATTTGCGCTGGATGCAGACAAGATCCACGTATTCGACAAAGAGACAGAACTTACCATCACAAACTAGTATTTATAGATATTTCGGGAGATGCTTATGCGGCATCTCCCTTTTTTGCAGCGAACTCAACTCTTGTGGCACCTTCTTATTCATGGTATACTTATAATATAGGATCGTTGGGGCTTTTGACCCCGACATCATACTTGTAACCCCAAAAGAGGAAAACCTATGAAAAGATCATTTTTCCCGGTCACGGCGGGCATTTTACTGTGTGCCGCGCTGACCATCGGCATGTGGATTTATTTTCAAAGCAGCACACGCAGCATCGACCTGCAGGAGAACGGTACACAGGAAAGGTACGACCGGCATTATGTGCTTCTGGCGGACGGTATGCGCTCCAGTCTGTGGCAGGAGGTGTACGAGAGCGCCCGGGAGGAAGCCCTGAAAAGCGGCGCATACCTGGAGCTGGTAAACTCTGATACAATGACAGATTATACACTGGAGGATTATCTGAAAGTCAGTATTGCGTCCAAGGTGGACGGCATTATCATGCAGCCGACGGGGGAGCAGAAAATACGCGACCTTATCCACGAGGCGACGGAAAACGGCATCCCGGTGGTAACGGCGCTGGAGGATGACCCGGAGAGCGAGCGCATCAGCTTTGTCGGGATAAACAGCTACCAGATGGGAACGGCATATGGCGAAGAAATTCTGCGGCTTTTGAAGAAAGCGCGCACCAGCGTATTGATTCTGGTAAATTCGCATACGCGCGACACCGGCACGAATCTGGTGCTTTCGCAGATATCAAACGTGGTGAAGGAAGGGGCAGGCGCGGACCGCACGGTAGATATTTCCGTTTATGATATAGATATTTCCGGAAACTTTGACTCTGAGGAGGCAATCCGTGACATTTTTGTAAACCGTGGGAATATCCCGGACATCCTGGTCTGTCTTGACGAAATCATTACGGAGTGTGCCTGTCAGGCGGTGGTTGACTATAATCAGGTGGAAAATGTGGACGTTATCGGGTATTACACCTCAGATACGATTCTGGACGGCATCAGAAAGGGCACCGTCACAACGACGGTTTCCTTCAGCACGGAGGAAATCGGCCGTTACAGCGTGGATGCGCTGGAGGAATATTATTCTCTGGGGCACGTGAGCAATTATTTTAACGTCGGGCTGAATGTCGTGAGCCAGCAGAACATTAACACATTCCCTGTCGGGGAAAGCGGGCAGGAGGGATGAAATGTGGAAAAAACTGAGAATAACAGACAGGAATAAATCCATCCAGAGCAAGCTGATCTGGACGCAGGTGCTTATGATGGTCTGCATTTTATTAATGAATCTGTTTATCTACCAACAGATTAATCAGACGGTTCAGCGCATCGACGCCGTGTTTTCCAGCAATGTGACGGTCAATGAGCTTTCCGGGACGCTGGAGCAGATACAGAACAACGTGTATGAGTATCTGACAACGAAAAGCTCCGCTGCGCTTGAAGACTATTACCGCTATGAGCAGGAATACCGGACGATGATTGAGCGGCTGAACAGCCAGAATATGGACAGCGAAGTTAAGATGCTGGAGAAAAATATCCGCAATATGTCCGAGACATATCTTGAATGTACGAATGACACCGTGCAGGCAAAGCGTGGGCGCAATGTGGAGAAGTACAAGCTGCTCTACGAAGAAGAGACGCAGCTTTACGAGTACATCAATACCTATATGTACAAGCTGAATAACCTGCGGTTTCACCTTAATTCCAGCAATTACCAGGTGCTTCTGCACGTGATGAGCATTCTGGAAATTATGAGCATCCTTATGATCGGAGTCGTCGGGCTGATCTGCACCTTTATAGCGGTGGCTGTCATACGAAACATGATCAGACCGCTGACAGGTCTGTCCGTGGCGGCGAATGAGGTGGCGCAGGGGAATTTCGAGGTGGAATTTCCGGCGGTTATCTCGGACGACGAGGTGGGAATCGTGACAAACGCCTTTCACCAGATGGTCGACAGCATTAAGGAATATATTGAAAAGCAGCGCGTCAGCATGGAAAACGAGGCGATGATGAAGGAGAGGGAACTTTCCATGGAAGCGCATTTAAAGGAAGCGCAGCTTAAATACCTGCAGGCGCAGATCAATCCGCATTTTCTGTTTAACTGCCTGAACGCCGGGGCGCAGCTTGCGGCGATGGAGGACGCCGAGCGGACGGCTGTCTTTGTGGCGAAAATGGCGGATTTTTTCCGCTATAACGTGCGCAAGATGGAAGAAGACGCCAACCTCTACGAGGAAATCGAGGCGGTGGATAACTATATTTACATATTAAATGTGAGATTTGCAGGGGATCTCTGTTACGAAAAAGAGATTGACAGTGACGTAGAAAATATCCGTGTGCCGAGCATGATTCTGCAGCCAATCGTGGAAAATGCCGTGCAGCACGGTGTCCGCGACCGCATGGAGAATGCCAGGATCTGGCTGCGCGTGGCGCGCGAGGAGGGGCAGCTCTGCGTGACGGTGCGCGATAACGGTGTCGGCATGACGGAGGCGCAGATCCAGGCGGTGCTTTCCGGAAATATCCGCCAGGAGCGCAGGGAAGGGGATTCCACCGGAATCGGTCTGGATAATGTGATAAACCGGTTAAAGCTGTATTACAACCGGGAAGGTCTTTTCGATATTTACAGCGAGGGACCGGAAAAAGGAACGGAAGTGACGATTTTGCTTCCGCTGGAAACAGAGGCAGGAGGAACGGATGTATCGGATATTAATAGCTGATGATGAGGGAATTATGCTGGAATCCCTGAAGAATATTATTTCTCAGAATTTCGGAGGACAGTGCGAGGTGGTGACGGCAAAATCGGGGCGGATCGTTATCGAACAGGCGGAGATCTGCCACCCGGATATCGTGTTTATGGATATCCAGATGCCGGGGATCAACGGCATCCAGGCGATTAAAGAGATAAGGAAGTTTAACACGTCGGCATTATTTTATGTGATTTCCGCGTATGACAAATTTGATTACGCGAAGGAAGCGCTCAACCTGGGTGTGGAAAAATACCTCACCAAGCCGATTACAAAAAGCACGGTTATCGCTGTTGTGGAAGAGGCGATGAAGAAGGTGGACCAGAATCGCAAGGTGCGCAGCGACCAGCTTCAGATACAGGAAAAGCTGGAGATTATCGTTCCGGTGGTGGAGAGCGGTTTTGTAAACAATGTGATGTTTCAGAATGACGCCAGCGATATGGATTACTACAGGCTCCTGCTGGACATCAGGGAGGACTATGGATATGTGATGGCTATCCAGTTCGGCACTTCGATAGAAAACGGCAGGCTTATCAGTCCGGTCGGCATGAACATTAAGGCGCAGGAGTTTTATCCGGAGCTTTCCGCAATTATCAAATCATACTTTCATTGTATTACCGGTCCGATGATGTCAAACCGGGTGGTTGCGGTGGTGCCCCATGCCGGGGATGCGATTCCGTATGACGAGCGCATTCGTATCATCGAGACGGCGAGGGAGATGGCGAACCGTCTGGAGGAGCGTCTGGAGGCGAAATTCCGCGTGGGTATCGGCAGAATCCGCAGGCTGGAGGAGCTGAGCGGTTCTTACCAGGAGGCGGTGCGCGCGCTCAGCGACCAGATCAGCCGGGTCGTTCACGCGGAGGATCTGCGGCTGGAGGGAAATTATGAGGAATCCTTTCCGGTGGACACGGAAAATAAGCTTTTCCGTATGCTGCTGAAAGGGGACTTAAATGGAATGGTGTCGGCGGCGAATCAGTTTTTTGACTGGATGGTGAAATGTTACCCGGAGGATAAAAATAATATTCGCCTGAAGGTGCTGGAGTTTGTCACCTGGGGCGAGCGCGAGGCGTTCCATGTGGGAGCGATGAATTATGGCTTTAATTCACGCCGCGGTTATCTGGATACGGTGATGGCGCTGGAGGATTACGAGGAGATCCGCGCGTGGTTCCTGGAAAAAATGATGCAAACGTGCTACAGCATCCGCGACAAAAATGAGGACCGTTCGGAGTCGCTGGTGGAAAAAGCGCGCAGCTATATGCAGGAAAATTACAGCAGGGACATTTCGCTGGACGACGTTTCGAAGGAAGTAAACGTCAGCCCGTATTACTTCAGCAAGATCTTCAAGGAGGAGTCCGGGGAAAATTTCACGGAGTACCTGACGAAAATCCGCATCAATAAGGCGAAGGAGCTGCTGGAGGATGCGGAGCTTTCCATCAAGGAGATCGGCGTGATGAGCGGCTACACCGATCCGAATTATTTCAGCAGGATTTTTAAAAAGCACACGGGGATAACTCCAAGGGAGTACAGGGAAAGGTATTGCGGATGAGCATGGAAAAACGGATGCGAAGATGGCTGTTTTTTGTGATGCTGGCACTTGCGCTGACAGGCTGCGGCAACAGCAGACAGGAAAATGAGAATACGGTGGAGAGAGACGCTCCGATGCAGATCGGGCTGAGCTTTGATTCATTTGTGATCGAGCGCTGGACGCGTGATCGCGATATGTTCGTCTCGACGGCGCAGGGTATGGGCGCGCAGGTGAATGTGCAGGTAGCGAACGGTGATGTGCAGGAGCAGATATCGCAGATTGAATATTTTATAAAGAAGAAAATGGACGTGATCGTGGTGATCGCGATTGACGGAAATGCGCTGACGGATGTCATGAAAAAGGCACAGGAGGAAGGCATAAAGATTATCAGCTATGACCGTCTGATCGACAATGCCAACGCGGATCTCTACATCTCCTTTGATAATGAGATGGTGGGGACGCTGATGGGCGAGAGGCTGGCGGCGGAATGTCCGGAGGGTGGAAATATTTTTACGATCAACGGATCGCCGACGGATAACAATGTGACGGATGTGGTGAAAGGCTTCACGGAAGCGATCGAGGGAACGGGGCTGCGGATAGTGTACACAAATTATTGTGATAACTGGCTCGCAGAGCTTGCGTATGATATGGTAAACGAGGGGCTTTCGCAGACGGACGACATTGTGGGTGTGATGTGCGGAAACGACGACCTTGCAAGCCAGGCGATCAAGGCGCTCGCGGAAAACCGCCTTGCCGGGAAGGTACCGGTGGTCGCGCAGGACGCGGAGCTTTCCGCCTGCCAGCGCATCGTCGAGGGCACGCAGACCATGACGGTGTACAAACCGGTGGAGGAGCTTGCGAAAAAGGCGGCGGAATTTGCGGTGAAAATCGGACGGGGTGAGGATATCACGGCGGAAATTGATGGGAAAACTGCTTTCGATGGAACCTACGACGTACCGTGTTATTACATTGAGCCGATAGCGGTCACGGCGGAAAATATGGACGACACGATCATCGAGGATGGATTTCACCGGGCGGAGGACGTGTATTTAAATATTCATTGAAGCAAAAAAATACCTGTTTTAGTGATCCGGAAATATCACAAAAGACAGGTATTTTTTCTCAAATTTTTGTAAATTTAACGGATTTGGCGAGTTAGCGGTTGCGAAAATAAAAAAAATGATTTATCATAAAACAAGAACCTTTACAGCCAATATGATGTTAGGAGGGAACACATGATTTCAGGGCAGGTAATACAGACATCCATAGATGAACTGCGCGCGATCACAAGAATCGATCTGTGCGTTTCAGATTTAGAGGGAAATGTTGTCGCTTCCACGATGCCGGAGGACGACATGCAGCGCGAGGCGATCCAGTTTTTCGTAAATTCGGCGGCGGACAGCCAGGTAATGCAGGGATACCACTTTTTTAAGATTTTGGACGACGGCGTTCCGGCGTATGTGCTGGTTGCGCGTGGTAACGGCGAGGACGCATACATGATTGGAAAAATCGGCGTCAGCCAGATCCAGAATCTCATTATTGCATATAAAGAGCGCTATGATAAAAATAATTTTATCCAGAATCTTTTGCTGGACAATCTTCTGCTGGTTGATATCTACAACCGCGCGAAGAAGCTTCATATTGATATAGAAGCAAAGCGCATCGTTTATCTGATCGAGACGCGTCAGGAAAAGGATACCAGTGCGCGCGAGCTGGTAAAGACAATGTTCGCAGGAAATCCGCGTGATTTTATCACGGCGGTTGACGAAAAGAGCATTATTCTTGTGAAGGAGCTGGCGGAGGATGAGGATTATGAAGCGGCGGAGCAGGTGGCAAAGACGCTTCTGGACATGCTGAACAGTGAGGCGATGTCGCAGGTGCGCGTTGCCTATGGCACGATCATCCATGAGATCCGTTCTATTTCCAAGTCCTACAAAGAAGCGAAGATGGCGCTGGATGTAGGAAAGATTTTTTACGAGGACAAAAAAGTCATCGCATACAGCACGCTCGGGATCGGTCGTCTGATCTATCAGCTTCCGCTTCCGCTGTGCGAAATGTTTATGAACGAGGTGTTCGGCGGCCAGCAGCTTCCGGATTCTCTGGATGAGGAAACGCTGACGACGATTAATAAATTCTTTGAGAACAGTCTGAATGTTTCCGAGACCTCCAGACAGCTCTACATACACCGCAACACGCTGGTGTATCGTCTGGAAAAGCTGCAGAAGAGCACCGGACTGGATGTGCGTGTATTTGAGGACGCGCTGACTTTCCGCATCGCGCTTATGGTATCAAATTATATGAAGTACATGGAGCGGGAAGAATACTAGGATTGCATACAGGAGGAAAATTATGATTAAATTATATGACGGCGGCGCTTATCTGGTAAACGGTGCTGAGATTATCGAGGATAACGCGGAGGCGGGTGCGAAGATCAGGCAGCTTACCGGAGATGTTCCTGCAAAGGAGGAGGCGGCGAAGGAGACGATCGCCTATGGCATTCTGGAGAGCCACAATGTTTCCGGAAATATGGAGAAGCTGCAGATCAGGTTTGACAAACTGACCTCCCACGACATTACATTTGTCGGAATTATCCAGACGGCGCGCGCGTCGGGGCTGGAGAAATTTCCGGTGCCGTATGTGCTGACGAACTGCCACAACAGCCTCTGTGCGGTCGGCGGGACCATCAACGAGGATGACCACATGTTTGGGCTTACCTGTGCGAAGAAGTATGGCGGTGTTTATGTTCCGCCTCATCAGGCGGTTATCCACCAGTTTGCACGCGAGATGCTTGCAGGCGGCGGCAGAATGATCCTCGGTTCCGATTCTCACACCCGCTACGGCGCGCTCGGCACGATGGCGATGGGCGAGGGCGGACCGGAGCTGGTAAAGCAGCTTCTCTGCAAAACCTACGATATCAACATGCCGAAGGTGGTCGGCGTTTATCTGACCGGCAAACCGATCGCAGGCGTGGGACCGCAGGACGTTGCGCTGGCGATCATCGGTGCAGTGTTTGCGAATGGCTATGTAAATAATAAGGTGATGGAATTTGTGGGACCGGGCGTTGCGAACCTGAGTGCAGATTTCCGCATCGGCATCGACGTTATGACGACCGAGACCACCTGCCTGTCCTCTATCTGGCAGACGGACGACACCATTAAGGAATTTTACGAAATCCATGAGCGCCCGGAGGACTATAAGGAACTGCAGCCGGGCAAGGTTGCATATTATGACGGTATGATCTGCGTGGATCTCTCCGAAATCCGCCCGATGATCGCAATGCCGTTCCATCCGAGCAACACCTATACGATCGAAGAATTGAATGCGAATCTTGACGATATCCTGGCGGATGTGGAAAAGCGTGCGCTGGTGAGCCTGGACGGTGCGGTTGATTTCACGCTGCGTGATAAGGTGCGCGACGGCAGACTGTACGTGGAACAGGGCATCATCGCGGGCTGCGCGGGCGGCGGCTTTGAAAATATCTGTGCGGCAGCCGATATTTTAAAAGGCGCTTCTATTGGAGCGGATGAGTTTACACTGAGCATTTACCCGGCGAGCACGCCGATTTATATGGAGCTGGCAAAGAACGGCAGACTTGCCGATCTGATGGCGACCGGTGCGATTGTAAAGACGGCATTCTGCGGACCGTGCTTCGGCGCGGGCGATACGCCGGCAAACAATGCGTTTAGTATCCGTCATTCCACAAGAAACTTCCCGAACCGCGAGGGAAGCAAGCTGCAGAGCGGACAGATTTCCTCTGTTGCTCTGATGGATGCCCGATCGATCGCAGCGACGGCGGCGAACAAGGGCTATCTGACGGCGGCGACTGACATTGATGCAAACTACACGAATCCGAAATATTTCTTTGACAGCACGATTTACAAGAACCGCGTCTTTGACAGTAAGGGCGTGGCGGACCCGTCCGTGGAGATCAAATTTGGTCCGAACATCAAGGACTGGCCGGCGATGCCGGAGCTGACGAAGAATCTGGTTCTGAAAGTGGTTTCCGAGATCCATGACCCGGTGACGACGACGGACGAGCTGATCCCGTCCGGCGAGACCTCCTCCTACCGTTCCAACCCGCTCGGTCTGGCAGAGTTTACGCTTTCCAGAAAGGATCCGGCGTATGTGGGACGCGCAAAGGAAATCCAGAAGGTGGAAAAAGCCCGCGAGGCAGGCGAGTGCATCGGCGAGGCGTTCCCGGAAATCTGCAAAGTGATGCAGAAGATAAAGGAAGTTTTCCCGGAAACCTGCAAGAAGAACACCGGTTTTGGCAGCACCATTTTTGCCGTGAAACCGGGCGACGGTTCCGCGCGTGAGCAGGCGGCTTCTTGTCAGAAGGTGCTCGGCGGCTGGGCAAACATCGCCAACAGCTACGCTACCAAGCGCTATCGCTCCAACCTTATCAACTGGGGTATGATGCCCTTCCTTATCGACGAGGGCGAGCTTCCGTTCAAAAACGGCGACTACCTGTTTATCCCGGACATTCGCGAGGCGGTAGAGGGCGGAACCACGGAGATAAAGGCATATGTGGTCGGAGATAGTTTAAAAGAATTTACCTTAAAGCTCGGCGAAATGACCGACGATGAACGCACGATCATTCTCGACGGATGCCTGATCAATTACTATAGACACTGATAACAGACCTCCCGCGGAAGGCGAAAGCCGGATGCGGGAGGTTCGTTTGTAAGGACATTCCCAAAGGTCCAGAAAAAGCGATTCTGCGGCAGGCAGGATTTAGGCAGACACAGAAATAAAACGAGAAAAATTTTCAATGGCGGTGGATTGCCTTGCAGGATATCTCTATTCTTGTAAAATGGATGGGGAACCTGTTCCGGATGCTTCTGAATTAAGTGATTCTTTGCTTGCGGATGTTCAGCGTGAGCTGGAGTTGGATGTGCAGGAAGAGTTTGTGAATATGGTTGCTGTAGATGTGGAAGAATATGCCAGACAGCATTTTAACAAATCGGTAAAAAAGACATTGACAATTCCGGCGTGGCTGAATAAGGCGGCGATGGAGCAGAATATTAATTTTTCTCAGGTGCCGCGTGATGTTTGCTGCTGATGCTGATCAGCAATGAAAAGTTGGAATGCGGGATAGGAGAATAATAATGGGCTTATATGAAGAAATCGAACGGTATCAGCCATTTAACGAGCAGGAAACGCGTGACCGGGAGCTGATGCTGCGCTACATCAGGAGCTGCTCTGATTATCTGGAGAGGGAAAATCTGGTGGCGCATTTTTCGGCGTCCACATGGACGGTCAATAAAGAACATACGAAGATCCTGATGGTGTATCATAATATTTATGATTCCTGGTCATGGAGCGGCGGACATGCGGACGGGATCGGGGATCTGGCGTCCGTGGCGCTGCGGGAGCTTACGGAGGAGACCGGCGTAAAGCATGCGTCGCTGGTCAGCCGGGACATTTTCAGCCTGGAAAGTCTGACGGTGGATGGTCACATAAAAAGAGGCATGTATGTGCCAAGTCATCTGCATCTGAATGTCACTTATCTTGCGGAAGCGGACGAAAAAGATACGCTGCTGGTAAACGAAGAAGAAAATCAGGCGGTGAAATGGTTTTCTTTTGAGGAGGCGCTGACGGCGCCGAGCGAGAAGTGGATGGTCGATCGGATATATAAAAAGCTTGTAGAAAAATGCAGACGTCTGGCATGAAACCAAATTATGCAACAGCAGTCAAAAGATACCACAAACGGCACTTTTATGAGTGTCGTTTTTCGTTATAATTATTATATGATGGAGACTCATTTTTCGGGTAACTCATATGATTTTGGGTATTGCATAAAAGGGGGAAAGCTTAAATGAGATATGGATATTTTGACGAGAAGAACCGGGAATACTGCATTGACCGCGTCGACGTGCCGGTTTCCTGGACGAATTACATCGGGGTGGAGGATATGTGTGCGGTGGTGAACCACACGGCGGGCGGTTATCTTTTTTACAAGACGCCGCAGTATCACCGCATCACACGATTCCGTCCGAACGGGGTGCCGATGGACCGTCCGGGGCATTACGTGTATCTGCGCGATGAGGCGGACGGCGATTACTGGAGTATTTCCTGGCAGCCGGTCGGGAAGCCGCTTGATAAAGCAACTTATTGCTGCAGGCACGGGCTTTCTTATTCCACATATGAATGTGAGTACAAGGGGATTAAGGCATCGCAGCGCCTGATGATTCCTCTGGGAGACAACGTGGAGCTGTGGGATGTGAAGATTAAAAATGAGAGCGCCGGGGAGCGGCATTTGAGCGTCTTTTCCTACTGCGAATTTTCATTCCACCATATCGACATGGATAACCAGAACTTCCAGATGAGCCTGTACGCCTCCGGCTCCTCCTGCGAGGACGGCATCATCGAGTACGATTTATTTTATGAGGAGTTTGGCTATCAGTATTTTACGGCAAATTTTGTTCCGGACGGTTTCGACTGTGTGCGCGATAAATTTATCGGCGCGTATCGGACGGAGAGTAATCCGATCGCAGTGGAAAAAGGTGTTTGCGGCGGTACGCATGAAAAGGGCGGAAATCACTGCGGAGCTTTGCAGAAACGCATTATTTTAAAGCCCGGAGAGGAAATCCGGCTGGTGTTTATGCTCGGTGAAGGAAAAAGAGAAGATGCAAAGACAATCCGCGAAAAATATAGTATAATGGAAAATATCGATGAGGCGGCCGAAAAACTGGCGGCGTACTGGGAGGATAAGCTTTCCAGACTGCAGGTAAAGACGCCAAGCGACGACATGAATACTATGCTGAACACCTGGAATCTGTATCAGTCGGAAATTAACATATTGTTTTCGCGCTTCGCGTCCTTTATCGAGGTGGGTGGGCGCACAGGGCTGGGCTATCGCGACACGGCGCAGGATGCTATGACGGTGCCGCATTCGAACCCGGAAAAATGCCGGCAGCGGATCGTTCAGCTTTTAAATGGGCTTGTGTCGAAGGGTTATGGATTGCATTTATTCGATCCGGCATGGTTTGAACCGCAGGAGGAGGCGCGCCCGTTTGCCTCGCCGACGGTGATTCCGGTGCCAGATAAAAACGATCGCATTCATGGCCTGAAGGACACCTGCTCGGACGACGCGCTCTGGCTGATTCCTTCTATCATGGAGTACATCCGGGAGACGGGTGAGAAAGGGTTTCTCGATGAGGTAATCCCCTACGCGGATGAGGGAGAGGGAACCGTTTACGAGCATATGAAGCGGATACTGGATTTCTCTGCGGAGCAGGTCGGCGCGCACGGCGTCTGCCTGGGGCTGCGTGCGGACTGGAACGATTGCCTGAACCTTGGCGGAGGGGAGAGCGCGCTGGTTTCCTTCCTGCATGTGTGGGCGCTGGAGCATTTTCTGGAGGCGGCAAAGCTCAAAGGAATGACAGAGGATATCACGAAATATCACACAATGTACGAGCACGTAAAAACAATATGTCAGACGCAGCTCTGGGATCAGGAGTGGTTTATCCGCGGCATCACAAAAAGCGGACGGCGCATTGGCACCAGCGAGGATAAAGAAGGGAAGATCCATCTGGAATCAAACGCCTGGGCAGTGCTTTCTGGCGCGGCTACGCAGGAGCAGGGCGAGCGGGCAATGGACAGCGTGGACAAATACCTGTACACGCAGTACGGAATTATGCTGAACGGTCCGTCGTACACTGTGCCGGATGAGGAGGTCGGCTTTGTCACCAGGGTGTATCCGGGCGTGAAGGAAAACGGGGCAATCTTCAGCCATCCGAATCCCTGGGCGTGGGCGGCGGAGTGCAGGCTTGGAAGAGGCGACCGCGCAATGAAATTTTATGAGGCATTGTGTCCCTGCAGGCAGAACGACATGATAGAGATCCGTGAGTCGGAGCCGTATTCCTACTGCCAGTTTATCATGGGAAAAGAGCACACGGCATTTGGACGGGCGCGGCATCCGTTCATGACCGGAAGCGGAGGCTGGGCGTATTTTTCAGCAACCAGATACATGCTTGGAATCCGTCCGCAGATGGACGAGCTGCAGATTGATCCGTGTATTCCAAAGGCGTGGGACGGCTTCGAGGCAGTGCGCAAATGGCGGGGCGCCACTTATCATATCCAGGTGAAAAATCCGCAGCATATCTCTAAGGGGGTAAAGGAGATTTCTGTGGACGGGGAGCGGGCAGAAAAAATTCCGGTGTTTGCGGCAGAAACGGAACATGAGATTGTGGTAATCATGGGGTGATGTGTACAGAAAGCTATATTGCAGCACAGAAGGAAGGAGAAGGCATATGATAAAGTTTGGAACGGGCGGCTGGCGTGCCGTCATCGGGGATGGGTTTACAAGACAGAATATCCAGCTTCTTGCAAAATCGATGTCTATTAAGATGAAGCGCGAGGGCATAGCAGACGAGGGCATCGTTATCGGCTATGACAGGCGGTTCCTTTCGAAAGAAGCGGTGAAATGGGCGTGCGAGGTGTTTGCGGCAGAGGGCATCCATTGCTGGTTTGTCAATCGTTCCTCACCGACGCCGCTGGTGATGTTTTATGTGGAAAAGCATCAGATGCATTATGGCATGATGGTGACGGCGAGTCATAATCCGGCGATCTATAACGGTTTTAAGGTGTTTACCTATGGCGGCAGGGACGCCAGTGTGGAGCAGACTGACGAGATCGAGGCGATCGCCGCGGAGGTGGAGCCGCAGGGAAGCATCGCGTACATCGAGTATGCGCAGGCGAAAAAAGAGGGACTGGTGACGGAGTTTAACCCGCTGAACGAGTACCTGGACAACATTATTGACAAAATTAATATGAGAGCAATCCGCGACCGCGGGTTACATATTGTTCTGGATCCGATGTACGGCGTCAGCCAGACATCGATCAAGACGATTCTCTCGACGGCGCGGTGCGAGATCGATCTGATCCACGAGGCGCATGACACCCTGTTCGGGCGCAGAATGCCGGCGCCGAGCAAAGAGGCGCTGACGGAGCTCCGCACGTATGTCACAGAAATGGAATGTGATCTTGGAATCGCCACGGACGGCGACGCGGACCGGCTCGGCGTGGTGGACGATCAGGGACGCTATCTTCACGCGAACGACATTCTGGTGCTGCTGTACTATTATCTTCTGAAATACAAGGGCTGGACGGGCCCGGCGGTGCGCAATGTCGCTACCACGCACACGCTTGACCGGATTGCAGATTCTTTTGGGGAGACCTGCTATGAGGTGCCGGTAGGCTTTAAGCACATTTCAGCGAAGATGACGGAGACGAACGCGGTGATCGGCGGCGAATCCTCCGGCGGTCTGACGGTGCGCGGACATATCAACGGCAAGGACGGCATCTATGCGGCGTCGCTGCTCGTGGAGATGGTAGCAGTGTCCGGCAAGCGTCTTTCTGAGCTTTACGCGGAAATCGTGGAGCAGTACGGCAGCCTGTATATGGAAGAAACGTCGTTTGCATTTTCGGCGGCCAAAAAGAGTGATCTGATGCGGATTCTCATGGAAGAAAAACAGCTTCCGGCATTCGATATCCCGATCGAGAAGGTTTCCTATCTGGACGGCTGCAAGGTATATTTCGAAAATGGCGGCTGGATCATCGTGCGCTTCTCCGGCACCGAGCCGCTGCTGCGCATCTTCTGCGAGATGAAAAATGAGGATGAGGCGAAAAAATACTGCCGTATCTTTAAGGAATTTTTGAGTGTATATTTATAAATGAAAGGAACTCATATGAAGGAATCAGTCAGAAGCAGAAAAAGATACTCTATGAAATGGAGGCTGGTCGGAATCCTGCTGCTTTGCTGGCTGATTCCTTTTTCTGTGATGTTCGGTGTGATGGTGGTTTATGTGGCGTCGAACAACGGAGCAGAGACGGCGGAGAATTTCCGGAACCAGCTTGAATTTAATAACACGATCTGTATGGAGCGTCTGAATGCGGCGGTGGAAGCGTCGAGGCAGGCGTCGTATGACGGGCAGCTCCTGGATGCGCACAGCCGTGCGGAGGCGGGCGCCCTGACGGAGATTGCAGCGCGAAGGGAGTATATGAATTATCTGGCGGCACATTATCTGAAAAATGCCGCCGCTTCCTGTACCTTCCTGTGGTTCTACAGCGATCCGGAGACGTTTTACAGTGTCTACAACGTGGGCGCGGAGGGGAGCTACCAGAAATCAAAAACCTTTCAGGAACGCGATGTTGATGAAATCAGGAGCTATGCGGAAAATCTGGATACGAAGGTAGGATTTCTTCTGCGGGACGGCAGGCTTTATCTGATCCGCAATCTGGTGGACAGCAATTTTCAGAAAAAGGGCGTGCTGGCGATCCGCCTGAATAAAGAATACTGTTTTCAAAGCCTGGCACAGTATCCATCCGGGGACGGTGTTTATCTGAAGCTGAATGATCTGGAGCTGAGCTTTCACGACCGGGACGGACTGGTGAAAGGCTGGTGGGAAGAGCAGGAGAAACAGGAGGCATTTGCATGGAGCGGCGGAAGATTGTATGTCTCCGACAGCCGTTTTGGAAACAGCTTTCGACTGGAAACGGTGATGCGGATGCAAAAAGAGATCACAAAATATCCTTTCTACGGTTATCAATATGTGATGGGCGGACTGCTGCTTAGCCTGATCCCTCTGCTTCTGGTAATGATCGCTGCGGTGCGCAGGCAGGTGACGATCCCGGTGCAGCTTTTAAGCGATGGCGCAAGACATATTGAAAATGGGGAGATCGGCTACCAGGTACAGGAAATTTCGGCAAACCAGGAGTTTTCCTATCTGAGAAACAACTTCAATGAGATGTCGAGCCACTTAAAGCAGCAGTTTGACCGCATTTATGAGGAGGAGGTGGCGCTGCGCGAGGCGAAGATCATGGCGCTGCAGTCACATATTAATCCGCATTTCCTGAACAACACGCTGGAGATCATCAACTGGGAAGCGCGTCTGAACGGAGACGAGAAGGTTTCCGGCATGATCGGGGCGTTGTCGGATGTGCTGGATGCGGCACTCGATCGCCGGAAATGCCCGGAGGTGCGGCTGTCGGAGGAAATGCGATATGTGAATTCCTATTTATATATCACAAAAGAGCGTCTGGGCGAACGTCTCACAGTAATGACGGACATTCCGGAAGAACTGCTGGACTGCATGGTGCCGCGGCTGATCCTGCAGCCGGTGATCGAAAACGCGATTGAACACGGCGTGGTGCCGAATAAATCCGGTCTGATCGTGATACGCGGTTATCGTGATGAAAATTATTTATATCTGGAAACGCAGAACGACGGCGGAATGACGCCGGAGGACAAAGAAAAAATAGCGCGTCTGCTCGCGCCGGATTATAGCAGCCGCAGCGAGAAGAGCGGAAATCTTGGCATTGCGAATGTGAATCAGCGCTTGCGGATTCTTTTCGGGGAGCCGTGCGGACTTTCTATTACGGAGATGGCGGACGGGCGCGTGTGCGCGAAGCTTACGATACCGTATAGCAGAGGAAGCCTTGATGTCACATATGAAAAAGATGTATAGACAGAGAAACAATTGCTTTGTAAAGAATGACAAGAAAATACAATAAATCACAGCTCCAGTTATTCAAATTTCACGAAGGATAGGGCATAATAACATTACAAAGCAACCGAAACGAAATTATAAAAAAGACTGGAGGGTATGAAATGAAGAAGAGATTAGGATGCATGATGGCGGGCGTAATGGCGCTTTCGATGCTGGCAGGAGCAGCAACCGTGCAGGCAGAGGGCGTGGAGCTGAACGTGACGACGACGTTCGCCGGCGAGGACGGAAACGCACAGAATTTTAAGGATGCTGTGGCAGCCTGGGAAGAGTCTACCGGAAATAAAGTAAACGACGCTTCCGCAACGTCAGACGAAACATTTAAAGCACGTGTGGAAATGGATTTCCAGACCGGCGCGGATCCCGATGTACTGTTTTTCTTTAACGGCGCAGATGCAAATTCCTTTATCGAGGCGGGCAAGGTTGTTTCTATCGACACCATCCGCGAGACGTATCCGGAGTATGCCGCAAACATGAACGACGATCTGATCACGCCGTCTATTGTGGATGGAATCAGATACGCGGTTCCCGTAAACGGATACTGGGAAGCAATGTTTGTGAATACGGAGGTGCTGGAGGCAGCGGGCGTTGAGGTTCCGGGCGCAGACTACACCTGGGACGCATTCCTTGCAGACTGCCAGAAGATTAAAGACGCGGGTTATTCCCCGATCGCGGCGGCTCTTGGCAATATTCCGCATTACTGGTGGGAATTCTGTATCTTCAACAATGGCGATGTGGTAAATCATCTGACGATTCCGGCTTCCATCGAAGAGGCAGGCGCATGGGTAAACGGCATGGAAGACATCAAGGCGCTGTATGAAGCAGGTTATTTCCCGGAAAATACGCTTTCCGCAACGGATGATGAAACCTTCGCTTCCTTTATCGACGGCAAGGCAGCATTCCTTATCGACGGTTCCTGGAAGGTTGGCGGCATTGCAGGCGCATGCCAGTCTGATCCGGAGGACGCATCCACACTGGATACGGAAAAGCTCGACAAATTTACCGTAACCTATGTGCCGGGCAAGGGCGAAAGAAAAGCAACCGATCTGATCGGCGGTCTGTCCATGGGCTATTACATCAGCACGGCGGCATGGGAAGACGATGCAAAGCGCGAAGCGGCAGTCAGCTTCGTAGAATATATGACAAGCGACGAGATGGTAGCAAAATTTGCACAGCACACGGCGTCTGCTCTGAAGGCAGCTCCGGAGGTAGACGAATCCACATTCAACTCCCTGCAGGTGAAGGCAATGGAGATGATGTCGGGCGTAACCTCTCTGACTGGCGCGGTACAGGATCTGTTCAACGGCGAATGCAGAGTATCCACCTTCGACGGAATGCCGCAGATCGTGACGGGCGAAGTGTCAGCAGAAGATGCAGTGGCAGAAGGTCTTGCAATCTACAATGGACAGTAAGTAACAAAGAGCATAACCTGCGGTGAGGTTTTCGCAGACAGAAACGCCGGACGCGGGTAAATCGGGGGCATTGCAAATAGGATAGGGAGTTTGCAGTGTCCCTTTTCTAATGGAAAACAGGGAACGGAAACATTCTCTGTTTCTGGATGGGAGGTAAAAATGGGAGCAAATATTTATCGAAACAAAAAGCCGCTGCTGTTTTTTCTGGTTCCGGCGTTTGCATTTATGGTCGTGTTTCTGCATTATCCGTTCGTCATGAATATTCTGAACAGCTTCCAGAATATTGGCGGTCTGGCAGCGCAGGGCAAGGGCTTTCTCGATCCGTGGTATTCTAACTACACGGAGATGCTGCATGACAAAAATCTGTGGACTGCGCTGAAAAACACGCTGATCCTGATGGCTTCAACCGTGGTGTTCCAGGTGGGGATCGCGCTGGTGCTGGCGATCATGGTCGACCAGATCACCGTCGGAAAGAAGTTTTTCCGGGTGGTTTATTTCTTCCCGATCGTTATTTCGGCGACGGCGCTTGGTCTTTTATTTAACCTGGTGTTCCTGCGTGACAAGGGCATGGTGAACCAGTTTCTGGAGCTTTTTGGAAGAACGGAGCTGATCGACTGGAAGGATAAGAGCCGCGCACTCGTGACGATGCTGCTTCCGGTTATGTGGCAGTATGTTGGATTTTATTTTGTGATTATTGTGACGGGACTAAATAATATCTCAGATGATTTATATGAAGTGGCGTCGATCGACGGGGCGACAAGATGGCAGAGAATCCGATACATCACGCTGCCTTTGCTGCATAATGTTCTCTGTACCTGCGTGGTGCTTGCCGTTACCGGCGCGCTGAAGGCGTTTGACCTGCCGTGGATCATGTTCCCGAAGGGGATGCCGCTCAACTCGACCTGGCTGACCAGCACCTACATGTATTATCATGCGGTGGAGTCGCGCAACACGGATTACGGCTGTGCGATCGCGGTGCTGATCGTTATTCTGGGTATTGTGTCGGCGAAAATCGTGAATGCGGTATTTAAAGAGAAGGACTATTGAGAGGAGGGAGAGGAATGCGTAAAAAATCAAGAAACGGCAGCGGGCTTTGGCAGGTTCCGGTGTATGCGGTGCTGATATTCTGGGCACTTACCACGATCTATCCACTATTCTGGGTGGCAATAAATTCTTTTAAAGTAAAAAACGAGATCCTTGCAAATTCCTTCTCAATGCCGGTCGGGGAGCTGTTTACGCTGGCGAATTACAGGAGGGCGTTCGACCGCGTTCCGATCCTGGGGGCTTACGTGAACAGCCTGATCCTGTCCGGCACGGTGACGGTGGTGGTGATGGCGCTTGCGGGGCTTGCCGCGTTTGCGTTGGTTCGCTATCAGTTTAAGGGACGGGAGTTCCTGATGTCAGTCGTGGTGGGAAGCATGATGTTTCCGGCGTTTTCCACAATCGTTCCGGTGTTCCGCATGGAGGCTTCCTGGGGGCTGGTGAACACGAGCAACCGTTGGATCTCGCTGTTTTCCTGCGCGCTGCCGCAGATTGCCGGAAACCTTTCTTTTGCGATCATCGTGCTGTCGGGCTATATCCGCTCGCTCCCAATCGAGCTGGAGGAGGCGGCTTATATGGAAGGCTGCACGACCTTTAAGATTTTTACAAAAATCGTGGTGCCGATGACAAAGCCGTCGTTCGCGACGGTGGCGATCTTCTCCTTCCTCTGGAGCTACAATGATTTGTTTACGCAGACCTTCTTCCTGCGCATCCAGCCGCAGTGGGCGATCACCCGCCTGCTCAAGGAATTGACGGCGATGGAGGGCACCAACTACGGTCTGATGGCTGCGGCGGTGACGATCGTGGTCGTTCCGGTAATTATCATCTATGCATTTTTGCAGAAATATATCATAAAAGGGATGACAGCGGGGGCGATCAAGGGTTAGACTGTATACAGGAGGGAGCGCAATGTATAAGGTAGTGGTGGTGGATGACGAGCCGATCATCGTGAAAGGTCTCACAAAGCTTGTACCGTGGGAGAAGTATGGGTGCAGAGTGGTGGGAACGGCGGAGGATGGCATCGAGGGGCTGGCGGTGATCCGCGAGCAGCGGCCGGACATTATTTTTTCGGATATCTACATGCCCAGGATGAACGGGCTTTTGATGGCGGCGGCGCTCAAATCGGAGTTTGAGGATACGCAGCTTACGATCCTGACTGGCTACCGCGATTTTGAGCTGGCGCAGGAGGCGATTAAGCTGGGCGTGACGCGGTTTATCTTAAAGCCGTCTAATATGGAAGAGCTGGAGGAGGCGCTGCGTGTGATGGTGCAGAACCTGCAAAGGCGCGGAATTACCGGGGAAGAGCGTGAGGAAATCGCGCAAAATCCTCCGGGGAAGCCGGGTGATCCGGAGAACGAAGCAAAGCCCGGGAGGCGCAGTGATCCGGGAAAGAAAACCGGGGAAAATCTGCGGGAGACGGGTGAGACAAAAACAGCGGCGGGCAGTTTTCTGGTGAACAAAGCTCTTGAATATATGCGGAAGAATTACCGGCATAAAGTGACGCTCACCGATGTCGCCGACAGCATTTTTGTCAGTCAGTGGCATCTGAGCAAGCTGCTGAACAGTCATACCGGGCAGAGCTTTTCCGAGCTGATGAACAGTATCCGTGTGGAGGAAGCGAAAAAGCTTCTGGAAGATCCGGCACTGCGCGTGGGCGATGTGGCGGAGCAGGTGGGATTTGTGGATATGGCGCATTTCTCGCGCGTGTTTAAGAAGGTGACGGGAATCTCCGCAAATGAATTCCGCAACCGGTTAAAGTAAGCGGCGCGATTTGCATGGAAGACGCATTCGTATTAGAGGGTAGACGGCGCCTGCAATTCCGTGAGCGGCGCAACCGGCGCGGCTTCAATACAGAAAGACAGTCCGTCAAAGACATCCTCCAATGATTCTGTGAGTGCGTTCAGCGTGCGGAGCGTCGTGAAATATTCTTTAGAGGTTTCCGCATTCTTCCAGCAGGGCACAAGCAGAAGCACGTGATTTCCCATCACGGGACCGATGACAGCCTGTGGGATGCTTTCCAGTACCGTTTCCCGAAACTTCATATAATCCTTCTGAAGATGCACGGCAGAACCGACCGGGTTTTGCAGGGCATCTTTTTTCTGCTGCAAAAGCGCGCGCATGGCGGCACGGTCATAGCTGCCGGGCTCTGCGGTATGTGATGCTTTACTTTCATCTGCGGAAATGGAAGAGCGCACTTTGCCGGGATCCGCTGCGGAATCGCCGGAACGGGCTGTCCCTGCTGCGGCCGGAACGTGCGGGCTGTCTGCGGAGGGGGGCAGTTCACCAAATGTTATCGTGACAATGCGTCCGTAATTCTGGGAAATCCCCAGAAGCGTCTTATATTGTTTCAGTGACTTTACATAGCTGTCCGGGAAAAACAGCTGGTTGATCAGACCGTGCTCTACTACCGGGACAGCAGCGTCAAAGCGTTCCTGTACCATGCGGTTCTGCTGCTGGCGTTTCTGCGAATGAGCGACCATGGAAATCGCCGTCTCCAGTACAGGCAGCACCTTTTCGCGGAACAGAGGCTTCGTAAGGTGCGCAAGGATGTTCAGATTTTTTGATTCTGTGTGATAATACGCTTTGTCGGAGGCAGACACTGTGATAAACAGGCATTTTAAATGATAAGAGCGGATTTCGCGCACCACTTCAAAGCCCCGCATACCGGGCATCTGAATGTTGATGATGGCGATATCCGGAACAAACTTGCGCGCAAGCGTCCGCGTATAAAGCGTCGTCTTTGACACGCGGATATCACAGTTCTCATGAAAATGACTGTGAATCATATTAATAAGCGCATTTAAAACAACGCCCTCATTGTCTGCAAGAAGAATCTTGTACATCTGGCTCCTCCGTTTTGGCTGTCCTGGTTTGTATGTGACATTCCAGAATTAATTTTAACTGATTTTTTGGTAAAACTCAAGCCAACTCAGGCAAAAATGATTTTGGTGTATAGAATGAAAAAATATACGGCAGGTACAAATTATATATTTGCGCTTTTTCCTGAAATGGTCTATAGTTAATATTGAACATTGTGAAATAGGAGAAGAAACATTGGAGGATTACAGAGGAACGGCGCGGAACATCGGAGATGTATACCGCCATATTTATAGAAACGAAACAAGCTCACGGCAGATGGTTGCGGCGGATCTTGGCATCAGCCTTCCGACGGTGACGCAGAATCTGAATTATCTGAGGGAGGGCGGGCTGATTTTTAATGCCGGGGAGTTTGAATCCACCGGCGGACGCAAAGCAAATATGCTCAGTATTGTGCCGGAGGCAAGGCTGGCAGTGGGAATGGACGTTACACAGACGCATGTCTCGGTGGTGCTGACCGATTTAAAGCTGAATATTCTGGATTCGGTAAAGACGCATGTGCTGTTTCGTGATGCGGACGATTACTACGAAATGCTGGCGAATCATGTGAGAATGATACTGGAAAAAAATGAAGTCGACCCGGAGAAATTCCTTGGCGTTGGCATATCGCTGCCGGCGATTGTAAATGAGCGGGAAAATATGATTTCTTATTCAAAGGTCATCGATATTCCGGATGATTTTTATGTGCAGATGCAGAAAAAGCTGCCGTATCCGGTGCGTCTGTTCAACGATGCAAATGCGGCGGGCTGGACGGAGCTGCAGGCGCGCGGAAAGCAGCAGCCGATGGTATATCTGTCCCTGAGCAACAGCGTGGGCGGCGCTGTCCTAATGAACCGCGTATATACCGGACGGAACTGGCGGGGCGGCGAGTTTGGTCATATGACGATTGTGCCGAATGGAAAAGAGTGTTATTGCGGACGGCGCGGCTGTCTGAATGCGTACTGTTCCGCGAGAGTATTATCGGATTATACGGATGGGGATATCCAGCAGTTTTTCTATGAAATGAAGGCTACCGGAAACCGGGGTTACCGCCGTGCGTTTGAGGATTATATGCAGTATCTCGCATTGGCGGTCAATAATCTGAGGATGTGTTTTGACTGTGACGTGGTGCTTGGCGGTATGGTCGGCGCGTGTATGGAAGAGTATGTTGAGGAGTTTAAAAAGATAGTAAAGAAGTTGACGCCGTTTGAGAACAGCGCTGAATATGTGAAAATCTGTTCCTTCCGCACCGAGCCGTCGGCGGTGGGAGCGGCGCTTTATTTCGTTGACGATTTTGTACGGCAGATGTGAAACAGGTATGTGAGCAAATCCCATTCGCGAAGCGAATTTTAAATGGATCTGCGAAGGTTACTGCGAACGGAGTGAACAGTAACTTGGCGAATTGTTTTGTGCTGCTTGTCAAAAAATTATCAAAATTCATCAAAAACGAAGAAAATGGATATGCATTTTGCATATCTATTTTTTTAACTTAAATAAAATGCTTTTCTTAAGTAAAAATTTAAAGAATATAAAAAAATCAAAAAACGCTGAAAAAAGAGAAAATCATAGGGCAAAATATACAAAAATATAATACCAAATTTGGAGTGATTTTACAAACTTGCGTAAAACGATTAATAAATGATTGACTAAATTGTAAAAAGAGTATATAACTATGTTAACAAGTTAATCCGTTTTCAGGGAAGTAGGGGACGAAGTATATGGATGAAATCAAATTGAGAGTAAGCGGAATTGAAAAATCATTCCCTGGGGTGAAAGCGCTGAGTAATATCGACTTTGCAGTGCGAAAGGGTACCGTCCATGCACTGTGCGGGGAAAACGGCGCAGGAAAATCCACGTTGATGAAGGTTTTGACCGGTCTGTACAAGGCAGACAAAGGGCAGATTTACATAGACGAAAAGCCGGTCGAAATCAAAAATCCGCTCCAGGCAAGAGAGTACGGGATATCCATGATAGCCCAGGAGCTGAACTATGTATCGGAACTGTCCGTAGAAGAAAACCTGTTTATGGGGCGTTTGCCGGTAAATAAGTTTGGGAAGGTTGACTGGAAAAAGGTCCGCCGCGAAGCGGAGAAGTTTTTGGAAGAAGAGCATTTAAGCTATGCGCCGGACCAGAAGCTGAAAACCCTGACCGTTTCCGATATCCAGATGCTGGAGATTATTAAGGCGGTTAATAATAACGCCCAGGTGGTACTCATGGACGAGCCGACTTCCTCCATCTCACAGAAAGAGGTAAAGCTGCTGTTTGAAAAGATTGCGGAGCTGAAGGCAAAGGGTGTAAGCATCATCTATATCTCGCATAAAATGGACGAGGTATTCCAGATTGCCGATGACATCACTATCATCCGTGACGGCGCGGTGGTTTCCTCGGACAGGGCGGAGAATCTGGATATTGAAACAGTCATTGCCCGTATGGTTGGACGGAAAATGGACAATGCCTATCCGAAGGAAATCCTTCCGCTTGGCGAAAAGAATTTCGAGGTGCAGAATTTTAATTCCAAAGGCATGTTTGCAGATATCAATTTTTATGCCCGCAAGGGTGAGATTGTTGGATTTGCCGGGCTGGTAGGCGCGGGGCGTACCGAAGTCATGCGTGCGATTTTCGGAATGGACCACAAGGACAGCGGCACAGTGAAGATCGACGGACAGGAAGTGACGATTAAAAGCCCGCATGACGCCATTGCGAAAAAGCTGATCATGCTGTCGGAGGACCGGAAAGAATACGGTATCATCCCGGTGCGAAGCGTTATGGAAAATGCCAGCATCGCATCACTGAAACGCTATTTCTTTGCAGGAAAGAACCACAAGAGCAAAGAGCGGAGCGAGGTGGGCGAGATCTTCCGGAAGATGAATGTGAAAACGCCGTCTCTGGATACACTGATTGCCTCACTGTCCGGCGGAAACGCGCAGAAGGTTCTGCTGGCAAGATGGATGCTCTGCGATCCGGAGATTATGATTCTGGATGAGCCGACAAGAGGAATTGATGTAGGCGCAAAATTTGAGATATACAAACTGATGACGGATATTGTCAAAGAAGGAAAGACGATTGTTATGGTGTCCTCAGAGCTGCCGGAGCTGATCGGTATGTGCGACAGAATTTATGTGATGTGCCAGGGCAGGATCATGGGATGTTTAAACAGAGAAGAATTTTCACAGGAAACCATTATGATGCATGCGACCGGTCTTTTCGGCAAGACAGGGAAAGGAGATAAATAATGAACAAAAATAAACAGCTTTCCGCTTTTTTACAGAGGTTTTCCATTTTTATTGTTTTGATTGTAATGTTTCTGGTCTGTTCTTTGCTCAGCCCGTATTTCCTGAAAACGAACAACCTGATGAACATTGCCAGACAGCTCTGCGTTGGTATTCTGATAGCTTATGGCGAAATGATTCTGATTGTCAGCGGATTCCTGGATTTGTCGGTAGGTTCTGTACTTGCGCTGGCAGGTGTGCTTTCGGTAGCTGCTTATAAGGCAACCGGCTCGATGGCGCTGGCGATTCTGGTAGCGCTGCTGGTGGGTATGGCGTGCAACCTGTTTAACGGTATTTTCGTTGCACAGTTTGAAGTGCCGGCGTTTATCGCAACGCTGGGTATGCAGCAGATTGCCCGCGGTATTGCTCTTTACTTTACCGGCGGAGCAAATATCCTGCAGATTGGCAAATATGTCAATATCGGACAGGGCATGATTGGATTTATGCCGGTTCCTGTTATCATCGTTATACTGATTACGATCGCCGTCTGGTACATGTTCAATCATACCAGTTATGGGCGGAGCCTGTATGCAATCGGCGGCAACCGCAAAGCGGCGGAAGCAAGCGGTATCAACGGAAAGCTGGTCATTTACAAATCGTATCTCATAAACGGTATGCTTGCCGGACTTGCCGGAGTGATCTTTATGGCGAGAAACAATTCGGGTCTTCCGAATGGTGCGGTCGGCTATGAAATGACCGGTCTGACGGCGGCAATCGTGGGCGGAACCTCTTTCTCCGGCGGTGTCGGCACGGTTATGGGAACGGTGGCAGGTGCTTTTATCATCGGTATCCTGGAAAATATCATGAATCTGCTTGGTGTAAACTCTTACATACAGAATATCATCGAAGGAGCAATTATCGTTATTGCCGTGGCATTTGATATCATGAGCAAGAGCCGCAAGACGAGCAAGATGATTATGGCGGTGGACGATACAAAGAAGGAAAACAGCTCCGCTAAGTAGAATGCGTTACTGCATGGACGCAGTGTTTATTTTACAATATTTACCTACAAAAAAGAAAGGATGGGAAAAAAGAAATGAAGAAAATGAGAAAATTGGCGGCAATGACAATCGCAGCGGCAGTTGCGGCAACATCCATGACGGGCTTCACAGCGTTTGCAGAAGGAGAAACCTATCGCGTTTGTTTCATCGCACGTGCAAGTGCAGATACTTTTGCGGCATGGCTGACAGATTCCATGAAGAAAGCGGCAGACCAGTATGATGATATTGAGCTTACCTGCGTGAGCGGTGAAGCAGATGACAACACAATGGCAACGCTTCTGGAAGACTGTATTACAAAAGAATACGACCTGGTTATCGTACAGTCCAACAACAATGCGGCACAGGCTCCGTATGTAAAGCAGGTTGCGGATGCAGGCATCCCGGTTATCACAACGAACCCGACGACACATCAGAGTGACCTTGACGGTGTAACTGGCGACGAGGAAGTGGACAATGCAGTTATGGCAGGTACCGGTACTGTTGACGCGGACCCGGTTGAGCAGGCTTCCCGCGGTGCGATCCGTGCCGTAGATGAAGTTCCGGAGAATGGAAATGTTGTTGTTCTTCGCGGACCGTCCGGAAACTATCACGCAGAAAAGCGTCGTGAAGCATGGGATACTTATTTCTTCGCAGAGCGCCCGGATGTTACGATTCTTTACGAAGATTATGCAAACTGGAACAATGATGAGGCTATGACTCTGATGGAGACATGGACACAGGGCGGAACCCACATCGATGCAATCATTTCCATGAATGATAACATGGCAGCAGGTGCAATCGAGGCTATCCGCAACAACTCCGAGTATATCAACGAAGACGGCACACCGAATTTCCTGGCATACGGCGTTGACGGAACAGCACAGGGATGTATGTTAGTCAAGGAAGGTCTTCTTACAGCTACCGCTCTTCAGAATGCAGAAGAAATTGCAAATCTGAACATGGAATACGCAGAGAAGGTTCTGAATGGCGAAATGGAGTACACCGATGTTGCAGATTTCGTGGAAGCTCCGGAAATCAACGCAGATAACGTTGATGAGTTCATCCAGATTTATATCGATAACGGTGAACTTACAGAGGATGCACTTGCAGAGTAAGTAATAAAAAGATATAATGAATCTGTATAGGAAAGTCCTGAGAAAAAGGCAAGGTAAAATATTGTAAATAGCTGCCTGGCAGGCACCCGCTTGCCAGGCAATGCGTTTTACATACAATACAAAAACAGAAAGGGAGCATAAAGACATGAAAATGAGAGCAGCTTTTATGAACGGCGTCGACAAAATGATTATTAAGGAAGTCGACAAGCCAACTGCAGGAGCAGGACAGGTAGTAGTTAAAATGGAGTATGTCGGAATCTGCGGTTCCGACGTGCATTATTTCCATTCCGGAAGATGCGGTTCCTATGTGGTAACGGATGACGAATTCATGCTGGGACATGAGTGCGCGGGAACCGTTGTGGAAGTAGGCGAAGGATGCAAGGAGCTGAAGGTGGGCGACCGCGTTGCGCTGGAGCCGGGTATCACCTGCGGCGAGTGCGAATTCTGCAAATCGGGTCGTTACAACCTTTGCCCGGATGTTGTATTTCTGGCAACACCGCCGGTACAGGGATGCTACGAGGATTTCATTGCATTCCCGGAGAATATGTGCTTCAAGCTGCCGGACAACGTTTCCACGAAAGAGGGTGCGCTGGTTGAGCCGCTTTCCGTTGGTATGCACGCTGCAAACCAGGGCGAAGTTACGCTTGGCGATACCGTTCTGATTCTCGGCGGCGGCTGCATCGGTCTGGTGACGATGATGTGCTGCAAGGCGCACGGCGCAAGCAGAATTATCGTGGCGGACCTTGTGGATGCGCGTCTGGAGAAGGCAAAAGAGCTGGGCGCAACCGATGTGATCAACAGCGGCAAGGTGGATGTATTTGAGGAAGTAAAGAGACTGACAGACGGAAAGGGCGCCGACAAGGTATTTGAGACGGCAGGCTCTCCGGTGACGATCGCGCAGACCCCGTTCTTCGTAAAGCGCGGCGGCACCATCGTGCTGGTAGGTATTTCTGCAAAAGAGGAAATCACTTATAATTTCGCGCAGATCATGGACAAGGAAGCGACCATCAAATCCGTATTCCGCTACAGAAACGTATATCCGCAGGCAATCGCAGCGATTTCCAGCGGCTCTATCCCGGTAGCGAAGATCGCGACCCACGAATTCGACCTCGACCATATCCAGGAGGCATTCGAGGAAGCAATCAACAATAAGACCGATCTTGTAAAAGCAATTATAAAAGTAAACTAAATATTATGATGCCAAAGAAAAATGCCGCGCGGAGAAATCCGGGCGGCGTTTTTTTCGGGAGGTTTTGCAACAGGGAAGCTTGCCGGAAACGTTCCGGAACATTGGGAAAATTCCAAATAGCATTGAAAAAAACAGAAGTTTTGGGGAAAATTTTCCTAAAAATATTGATAATCCAAAAGTTTTGGGATAAAATATACTAAAAATATTATTTAAATGAACGTTTTGGGATTACAGATATAAATGAATAGGAGGGATTGCCTGTGGCTGTCAGACGGATAGAGAGAAAAGAGTATCTTGAAAAACTCATTGCATTTCGGGATAAAAATATAATAAAAATCATCACGGGAGTTCGTCGGTGCGGAAAATCAACGCTGATGGAAATGTATCAGGATTATCTGAGAAAAAACGGCGTATCCGGCGAACAGATTATTGCGGTAAATCTGGAAGATTACGATTTCTATGATTTGCGGGAGCCCAGAGCGCTTCATGCATATATAAAGGAACGCCTTGTGCAGGATAAAATGACCTATGTTTTTCTTGACGAAGTACAGCACTGCGATGATTTTGCCGGGGTTCTGGACAGTCTGTTTATTAAAAAGAATGTTGATTTATATGTGACAGGTTCAAATGCTTATATGCTGTCGTCGGAAATTGCCACACTGATTTCGGGACGGTATGTGGAAATCAGGATGCTGCCGCTATCATTTAAAGAATATGTGATGAGCACAGGAAATATGCAGGAGCTTGGGAAAAAGTATGTGACATATCTGGAAAACAGCTCTTTCCCATATACGCTGGAGCTTGCAGGGCGACCGAAAGAAATCCGGGATTACCTTGACGGAATTTATAACACCATTGTGGTAAAAGATATTGCAAAACGAAATAAGTTTCCGGATACGATGATGTTGGAAAGCATTGTACGGTTTCTGTTTGATAGTATTGGAAGTCCGCTTTCCACAAAGAAAATTGCGGACACTATGACGTCGAACGGCAGAAAAATTGATACAAAAACAGTAGAAAAATATCTGGATGCGTTAATGGAGAGCTACATTATTTATCAGGCAAAAAGATATAATATAAAAGGAAAGCAGTATTTAAAAACGCTGGAGAAGTATTATGTGGTGGATATTGGTCTGAGATATATGCTGCTGGGAGCCCGTTCTGCCGATGTGGGACATATTCTGGAAAATGTAGTTTATCTGGAGCTGATACGCAGAGGGTATGATGTATATGTCGGCAGGCTGGATGAAATGGAAGTTGATTTTGTGGCAATGGATTATAAAAGAATCACATATTATCAGGTGGCGGCTTCTGTGCGAGATGAGCAGACATTGCGGCGGGAACTGGTGCCGTTGCAGAAAATCAATGACCATTATCCCAAATTTCTTCTTACGCTGGACGAGGACCCGGAGGGGGATTACGAAGGCATCCGGCGGGTAAATGCGCTGGAGTGGCTTATGGGAATGACGGAGATATAGTGTTAAATACAGTGGTTTCGTTGCAAATTGCCTGCAACGATTTCCTGCGATGCAACAGGGCAGCCAGGCTGCCCTTGTTATCTGTTAATCATAATCGATAAATACTTTTTCGTTTCGCCGGAATACATCTGCATGGATATGGTAGAGCTCCTCCACCAGCGCGGAGCTGATAACGTCGTCCGGTCTGCCGTCGCACAGGTTCTGTCCGTTCTTGAGCACGTAGATACGGTCGCAGAATTTTGAAGCGAGACTTAAATCGTGCAGTGCGGTCAGCACTGTTTTTTTCGATGCTTTCAAAAGCGACAGCGTTTTTATCTGGCTGCCGATATCCAGATGGTTGGTCGGCTCGTCCAGAATAATCATTTCCGTTTCCTGCGCCAGCGCGCGGGCAATCAGTACCCGCTGCTTTTCGCCGCCGGACAGGCTCAGAAAGCTTCTCTCCAGAAAATCTTCCATTCCGACCATTTCCAGCGAATGGCAGACCACCTCGCGGTCGTGGTCGTTGGCGGCTTCCATCAGACGTTTTCTGGGATAGCGCCCCATCTGCACAACTTCTTCGACGGTGAAGTCAAAATTTGCCTCGCTTTCCTGCGAAACCACCGCAATGCGTTCCGCCATCTGCCGGTTTGACATTTTCAGAAGACTTTTTCCGTCCAGAAGGATATCTCCCGAAACGGGCACAAGCATTTTGTAGATATTTTTCAGCAGCGTCGACTTTCCGCTTCCGTTGGGACCGATGACGCCCACGAATTCCCCCTGGTTTACGGTGAGGGAAATATCCCGGATAATCTCCACCTGCCGGGTGCGGTAGCTTACTTTTTCTGCACTGAGCATAGGTCCGCCTCCCTTAAGATTTCCCGAAGGAATATTTCCGTACCCGTATCATCCACAGGAAGACAGGTGCTCCGAGCATGGAAGTAATAATGCCGATAGGAATTTCACTGGGCTGGTCGAGCATTCTGGCACCGACGTCCACCCAGACCAGGAAAATCGCTCCCAGCAGCGTGGAAATCGGAATCACCTTCCGGTGGTCCGCACCGACCATCGACCGCACGATATGCGGGATGACAAGTCCGACGAAACCGATGCTGCCGGTCACTGCCACTGCCGTTCCGGTCAGTGCCGCCGACAGAAAGACGGTGATTTTGCGCACGAGATTAATATTGATTCCCAGCGTCACCGCGCTGCTCTCTCCCATAAGAAGCGCGTTCATGGAGGTGGAGAGAGCATACAGGCACAGAAAGCCCGGTATCAGTACCACAAACAGGGGAAGAAGCTCTTCCCACTGGGCACTGGCTACGCTGCCAAGCGTCCAGAACGTCACCTCCCGGATTTTGCTGTCATCCGGGGCCTTGTAAATGAGAAAGTTTGAAAATGCGGTAAACATGGCGGAAATAGCCGTTCCCACCAGAACCAGCTTGATGGGCGCCACCTCTTTGCCGCTTTTCGCCATGTAATAAACAATTAAAATTGCCGCCATCGCGCCGATAAAAGCGCCGCCCTGGACAGAGTATGCGCCAAGGAAGGAGAGCGCTCCGGTGACAATGGCAAGTGAAGCGCCGAAGGTTGCGCCGGAGGATACGCCCAGCACATAGGGACTTGCCAGCGGATTTTTGGTAAATGACTGCATGGCGACGCCCGAAAGCGTCAGCGCCGCGCCTACCATAGCGCCCATCAGCACCCGCGGCGTCCGCAGATGCCAGACGATGTTCTGCGTGCTCATGCGGATATCTTCAACATCGCCTATGCCGGTCAGACGATGAAGAACCACCTGCCAGACCGTTTGGAAAGGGATGCTGACAGGTCCGATTCCGATGGCAAGAATCATCGACAGAATCAATAGTATTAGCAAGAACACGCAGGTTATCCCCACGTGTTCCCTCATGAATTTACATAACCGTTTCATATGAAATTATTCAAAACACTCCGGATGGAATGCCTGGGCAAATTTTTCAATCGTATCGCCCACACGGGTGCTGGCGAATACTTCCGGAAGCGTGATAACCAGGAAGTTTTCGTTCTTGATGGCAGTTACATCGGAAAGAGCTTCGTTGTCCAGCAGGAACTGGATTTTCTCGTCTGCGGTCGTATCGCCGTAATCATTGATGACGATAACCTCCGGGTCTGCCTCTACAACGGCTTCCCAGCTTACGGTGTTCCAGGTTTTTTCAAGGTCCTCAAATACATTGACGCCGCCTGCGTGACGCATCAGCTTTGAGGTGAAGTTGTTTCCGGGCGTGTAGGCGCCGCCGTCCATTTCGCAGTCAAAGTTGAATACCCGCACTTCCTCTGTACCGGCAATTTTCTCTTCTACTGCCGCAATCTGGGCTTTCATACCGTCTACGATTTCATTTGCTTTGTCTTCAACCTGGAAAATTTTGCCGAGGTTGTAAAAATCCTGATAAACATCTTCCACGTCGCAGCCAAGCTTGTAGCCTTCGATGGAAGAAAGGGACATGATGCCGTACTCGCTTAAGGCATCATGTGTGGCAATCGCCGTGTCAGAATCGCTGAAAGCAGAGCTTCTTCCATAGATGAAATCCGGTTCCAGGTCCAGAACTACCTCCAGGGACGGATAACCGTTGTTGTCGGAGATCACCGGCTTTGATTCGTATTCTTCGCGGTACTGCTCCGGAAGCTGGGCGTTGTTGTAGCAGGTTCCGATAATTTTGTCGCCGAGACCAAGCGCCATAAGCTGCTCTCCGGTGTTGGGATTGGTGCTGATTACACGCTCCGGAACATGTGTAAAGGTGACCTCCTGGTCGTCCTTTGTCACCAGCGTGAAAGGAAATACGTCGCCATCTGCGGCTTCTGCGCCGTCAGCTTCTGTCTCCGCAGCTTCGGTTTCCACAGCGGCTTCCTGTGTTTCGGCTTCTGTTTCCTCAGCAAAAGCTGCTGCCGGGGAGAGCGCCATTACGCCAGCCATAATCAGTGTCAGTAATTGGTTCCTTTTTTTCATCTTGCACCTCCATAGGTATTATGGTCGGGACTTTTGCCCCAACATCATGAAATGAGTGATTGGTTACTGGAAGTCCATAAAAAAGAATCGAGCCTGTCTTCACAGACAGGCATACCAGACAGACCGTTTTGTGCGCAGTAGTCCGGACCGGGCTTTGCAGACGACTGCATGAACCGGAAAAACGGAACTGCTGCGTGTGTCGTAGATACGAACAAATCTGCGAGGATGCTTTGCATGGAAGCTTCTTTCGCACAAGGCAGGCAGGTTTCCTGGCTCACAGATTTGCGCTTGTCCCTCCTTCTCACGGCATTCGCCGCAATGGATATCCGGGGAAGCTCCCTGCTCACAGTGACCGCATCGCTCAGGCTTTTCCTGATTCCCTCTCATTTCCGGATACGGAAATTCACCTGCTTTGTTTCGACAAAATTCATGATAGCATATAGCTGTCTGCTTTGCAAGAGAACTTTTTTGTTGATTTTATCTAATCCCAGATAATCAGATGCATGACTTTTTTGGCGGCTGTTACTATTCTTGAAGATAAATAACTTCTGGCAAGTTTTCTTTTGGAATAGCTCCATATGGGATTGCCCTGTGTCTGCTCAGACAGTAATTTAGTAAAAAACTGTTCCCAGCTGGCGTACTTTTCACTTTCGATATAATTTTCCGGTTTTTGGAGGATTGCAGATACATTTACATCCGGAATGGCATTTGTAGACAACAATAACCATTCAAAGGATTCCGGCGCGTATAGCGCTGCATTTTCTGCGCTGTCGAGATAGCGCATGATTTCGCGCATTTCTGAACCAAGCGCCGCCCCGTCTGCAATGACCAATATTTTTTGGGCGGTCGCTTCGGTATTCTTCAATACTTTCAGAATATTTGACTTTCCATTGGCAGATATGCATGAGATATTTTTCTGTCTGCACAACTCATTGAAAAATTCATATCCCGAATTTGAATCTTCTGTTATTACCAGATGCGGATTTATGCCGTCTGTTTCCGATATTTCTCCATAAAGATTATATATTTCGTTGTACTTCTGCTTCGCTTCGTGAAATTTTCCGGATTCACGGAAGCCGTATATTTCCCGGACACTGTAAGGAAGCATTGGCAGCTTTTCCCGTGTTGCGAGCACAAAGTAGTTATCTGATTTCAAAGCAAGCTCCGCGAATTTTTTTGAAGCCAGAAAGCGGCTGCCTTCATCAATAAAAATGATGGAACCGGATATGCCTTCCAACTGCCGCTCCCAGTCTTCGCTGTCTAATGTCCGGCAGGGAAGGTCGCAGGAGACCACAATGCCGCTGTCAGTACCGTATCTTCTGTAGTCACGGATAAAATCAATCAATACGGTTTTACCGGAGCCGCTGTCTCCAGTGAGAATGGTGATATTTCTTTTAATGGTAAAATCGTATCGGATTTTCTTTGATTCAACAATGATTCTGTGAGCGCCCTTCATAATATATTACTCCTGTTTCATTTTGTTCAGATATTCAGAGGCAACGGGAATCAGCTCTTTCATTGAATGCACGATTTCTCCGCCGTTCCCGACAACGATGGTGAATTTTGTGTCTTTCCCAAAATCCATCAGATGCCGGAGATTGATGGTCAGGTTTTTGCTTTCCGCTATCTTCAGAATCCATTTTGCGCAGTTATCCCCGCACGTGGAGGCGTTGAAAATTTTATCCGGTTCATTCAGCATAAGAAGCAGCGTTTTTACACCGCCGGATAATCTTTCGGGAGGAATCTGTCCCAATACCGGGCTCTGGATACATTCGCCGCTCAGAACATCTGATTTATCTATATCTTTAACCATCTGCTTTGCCAGAGCGGAATCGAACCATTCTGGCTCATAAGTATTTTTAAAATAGACAGCGGTATTGTAGACGCTGTTTTCCATATCTCCAAAAAAAATTGTCAGCATATAAGCACCTCTCTCTTGCTTTCTACGGATTATTTTAGCATTGAACCATTGTAAATGCAATCCGGGCATTTAAATCCGGTTCGGATACAGAAAGCGTTCCCGGATGAGGTATACGCCGCCAAGAAGCACGGAGGTGTCCTGCAGGGTGGAGGGCACCAGGCGGCAGTAGCCCTTCATGTTGTTGTGGAGCTGAGCCGCGATGTCGTCGCACAGTCCGGCGTGGCACATGGTGAGCGAGCTGTTGAGCACGATGATGTCCGGATTGAAGGTGTTCAGCAGATTGTTGATGCCGACAGACATATATTTGATAAACTGCTGCATGGCGCGCACAGCGGCAGGGTCGCCCTGGCGGTAAAGTCTGCCGTAGACCTCGGCGTTTACCGGATAGCCCTTTTGGGCGGAGAGCTCCGCAAACAGTGCGCGCTCGGAGGCATACTGCTCCAGACAGCCGTGATTGCCGCAGGGACAGGGACGTCCGTCCACTTCGATAATAGTATGACCAAATTCGCCGGCGTAGCCGTTTTTGCCTTTGACGAGCTGGTTTTTCATGATGATGCCGGCGCCGATACCGGAGTGGACGCTGATGTAGAGCATTTCATTGGTATCGTGGCAGTGCGCCCATTCGCCCAGCGCGGAAAGATTCGCCTCGTTTTCCATCACGACGGGTACGCCGTAGATATCGCCGAGGCGGGACACAAAATCGATATCTCCGAAAGAAGAATACGGAAGAAAAATGATTTTGTTATGATGGACAACGCCATGAATGCCGAGGGCGATGCCGAGAAGCCCGTAGCGCGTCTTCGGGAGAGCGTTTATCGCCTGGTCAATCCGTTCCTTTAAAAGAGGAAGCAGAAATTCCGTATTCTTCGGCGTGGGAAACTGTGTCAGACGGCAGTTGCCGCCCAGCAGGTTTGCCGTCATCAGGGTGATATTTTCTGTGGCAAGGTCGATAGCAACGACGTAGCCGCAGTCTTTGTTTAGCTGAAGAAAAATCGGCTTTCTGCCTTTTCTGCCCTCCGGCGCGGTGTCGCTGCTTTCCGCCTCGAAAATGATGCCGCGGTCGAGAAGCACCTGTACGATGGCGGAGACCGTCGCCTTTGTCAGACCAAGCTCGGAGGCAATGGAAGCACGGGAAATAGCGCCATGCGTAATGATGGTGCGGAGGACCGACTGTGTGTTGATATCGCGGATGAGTTCCTGATTGCCGGTAAGCATAATTTTTTCTCCTTTTTATGAAATAGGTCTGTCAAGCATTTTTGAAAATGTCCCGAAAAAACTGAAACATTAGCACCGGTTTTCCGGTGCTGATTTCATATGGCTACGTGGCAGATGTCCTCTGGAAGCTTAGGGCTCTGCCCTAAGAACCCGCAAGGGACCTGTCCCTTGACCCATAATCGGGCCCTGCCCGAACCCGCCCCGCAGGGGGCAGGAGAAAGGGCATATATCCTTTCTCCTTAGAAACAGCGTTTTCCGTGAGGCTTATCTCAAGAGACTTTCGCGGCATAACGGGGCCCCAACCCCATTATTCCACGGTTCTCCTGACAACGCCTCCGCTCCCTGTTCCTTCCGCCTTTTTTCGGGCGATCTCCTCACGGATCAGCCGTTTTACGGCTCCCTGTTTTGACGGCTGTTCCCAAAACCAGCGGATGATATCAAGGTCTGTGCGGAGGTTCAGTTTTAAGTAAATTCCCTGTGTATGTTCTTTATCATATTTTTTCTGTGCTTTTGTATGCGCTTCGATGCAGTCGATCCAGTCCCTCATGTGATCTCTCCTTTCGGTAGGTATATACCTATCATCTTTTTCTGCTGCTTTTTATGCTGGAACGTCATCCATTAGATGGTGCTCCTGTGTCTTTACGAATTTCTGGAAAGTTTTGCTGCGCCAGGGATGGCTCATTGGCGGAATATAATGTCTTTTTGCTTTGGGCGGCTGATAGTCTGCATCCAGATCCCGGGATCTTTCCATATGTTCGGGGATCTCCTCCAGTGCATGGACATCCTTGTCATTGACACAGCAGAAAAGGCTTCCGTCAAAAGCCTGGATAACCATTATTTTTGTGCCTTTGCGGTAATGTACCTGTTTCCCTCTGGCGTCCAGCATCCGGTAATGGCGGTGCCGGAACTGGATCGCATGCCCGCAATCCACGGTCCGTTCTGTCAGGACAGCGAGAACCAGGTTGATTTTTTCATTTTCCGGTTGCGTTTCAAACACAGATTTGATACCATTAAGGGGAAGCGCGAACTTCTCATTGAATTCTTTTATGTATGAGTGGAGGAATTCATTGGCAGCATCTATGGTCGTGATCCCTGCTAATCGTAATTCGATTGGCAGGCGCGACTGTAGTGTCTGGTTGAGGCGTTCTACGCGGCCTTTGGCCTGCGGGACACTGCTGGATTCCAGCTGAACACCAAGCTGCTTGCAGGCATAAGCGAATTGGGTATAGGTATCCTCATCAAGAGATGGGGAGTTTTTCTTTTTATAGGTAAATACCGTACGGCGGTCTGTGAAGATCCTGTAAGGGATGCCGTAGGTGGTCAGGATCTGGTGGAATACGTGATAGTAGCCCTTTAAGGTTTCCTGCGTGTCAAACCAGGCTCCGGTGACCCGGCCGGTAGCATCGTCAATAGCCAGGTGGAGGTGCCATACCTGCCCGGGGATCCATTCATAGGGAGTTGCGTCCATCTGCTGCAGTTCCCCAAAATAAGCACATCTTGGACGTCTTGAATGAGCATCTTCAACCGCTACGAGATTGGTTTGGAGCACAGCGGCTTCTTTCAGGCTGCAGGCACTTTTCTTTTTATCCTGAAGCTCCTTTTCCATACGCTTTTTCTTGGCCTTTGTAACTTTCGGAGAAAGAATATATTTACTTTCCAGGATCTTAGCTACAGAAGAAGGTGAGACGCAGATGTGTTCATGGGCCTCAAGGAGTTCTGAATAATGCTGGAAATTAGCATCAAAATATTTTGTAAGGTAGAGATCGATGATGCGATTGCGGGTCTCGTCAGGGATGCTGGTGGACGGTTTACGTCCCCTATTGCCATGGATAAAGAAAGCCTTTCCTTCTTTGCGGTATCCAGCCAGCATACGGTTGATATGGCGTTTGGTGCAGCCAAGGGTGAGGGCAGCCCTGTCCTTATTCCCATCCGGGTGATCTGCCAGAGATTTGATCACTTCGTATTTTTTCTGTTCATCCATTGTAAGTATTACCTTTCTGATAATGATTTCCTCCAATCTAAAATAGATAGAGGATATTTTACCACATCCGGGACATTTTCATATGTGGTATACTAGGACATTATCATAAATGGCTTATAATTTTTTCTCCTTTTTATGAAATAGGTCTTGCAAAAATACGTTGGATGCGTTATGATAAGTATACCACAATTAGTTTAGAAAGTAAACTAATTCGTAAAATAAAAAAGGGAGGTTTTTCAAATGCAGATTAAAAGCGTAACAGACAGCGCTTTCCGCAAGTACGGACGGGTATTAAACCTGGAAGTTCCGGACCTTTTGAAGCGCCTGGCGGATACGCCGCTTCCGCAGGATGTTGTTTATGTTGCATCTGCACCGGAGCTGGAAGCCTGCGCGGAATATGAGACGATCCGCGACAGCGTATACGGCGGTATGCCGATTCAGATTGGCTATTGCAACGGCAACAATCACAAATTAAATGCCGTAGAGTACCACCGGGATTCCGAGATCAACATTCCGCTGGAGGGCGCGATTTTTATTCTCGGTTCGGAGCAGGATGTGGAGGATGATTTTACATACGATACATCGAAGATGGAAGCTTTTGAGGCGCCGGCAGGAGCAGTGCTGGAGTTTTACGGCACCACGCTTCATTACGCTCCGTGCAACGCGGTAGAAAAGGGCTTCCAGGTGGTAGTCGTGCTTCCGAAGGGAACAAACACTGAGCCGCCGCATCTTTCTGGAAAGCTGCCGGAGGACAAGCTTCTCACCGCAAGAAATAAATGGCTGATCGCACACGCAGAGGGCGGCGTGGACGGCGCATTTATCGGTCTGAAGGGTGAAAATTTAGAAGTGTAAGATACATGCGTGCACATTCCGGTGCGCGCGGAACCGGCATCAGTAACCGAAAGCGGGCATGATGCGGGCGCGCAGATTTTTGCAGGTGCGGGAAACGTGAAAAACGCGATGCAGACGAAGGAGTACGCAGCAGAACAAAAACGGAAACAAAAACATTCATATAATATAACAGGAGGATACTTGAAATGAACAACATGCCAGAAGTAAAAATCGGAATCGTTGCGGTAAGCCGCGACTGCTTCCCGGAGTCTCTGTCCGTAAACAGAAGAAAAGCACTTGTAGAAGCTTACAAAGCAAAATATGATGAGAAGAACATCTACGAATGTCCCATCTGTATCGTTGAGAGTGAGATCCATATGGTGCAGGCTCTGGAGGACGTCAAAGCAGCCGGCTGTAATGCGCTGGTAGTTTACCTTGGCAACTTTGGTCCGGAAATTTCCGAGACACTGCTTGCAAAACATTTCGAGGGACCGAAGATGTTCATCGCAGCGGCAGAGGAAACTCAGGATGACCTGGTTGGCGGCAGAGGCGACGCTTACTGCGGTATGCTGAATGCAAGCTATAACCTGCAGCTCCGCAATGTTGAGGGCTACTATATTCCGGAATATCCGGTTGGCGACGCAGAAGACTGCGCAGACATGATCGCAGAATTCGTTCCGGTCGCACGCGCATATGTTGCAGTAAAGGATCTGAAGATCATCAGCTTTGGTCCGCGTCCGCTCAACTTCCTTGCATGTAACGCACCAATCAAGCAGCTCTTCAACCTTGGCGTTGAGATCGAGGAAAACTCTGAGCTTGACCTGTTCGAAGCATTCAACAAACACGCAGGCGACCCGCGTATTCCGGACGTTGTAAAGGATATGGAAGCAGAGCTTGGCGAGGGCAACATGAAGCCGGAGGTTCTTCCGAAGCTGGCTCAGTACGAGATTACGCTGCTTGACTGGGTAGAGGCACACAAGGGCTACAGAAAGTATGTTGCACTGACCACAAAATGCTGGCCGGCATTCCAGACGCAGTTCGGTTTCGTTCCGTGCTACGTAAACAGCCGTCTGACAGGTCGCGGAATCCCGGTATCCTGCGAGGTTGATATCTACGGAACACTGTCTGAGTTCATCGGTACAGCGGTAAGCGACGACATCGTTACCCTGCTTGACATCAACAACACCGTTCCGAAGGATATGTACAAAGAATCCATCGAGGGCAAATACAACTACAAGCTGAACGATACCTTCATGGGCTTCCACTGCGGAAATACCTGCTCCAAGAAGCTGTCCGCATGCTCCATGAAGTATCAGATGATTATGGCAAGAACCCTTCCGGAGGAAGTTACCCAGGGTACTCTCGAAGGCGACATCCAGCCGGGTGAAATCACCTTCTACCGTCTGCAGAGCACCGCAGACAACAAGCTGCGCGCTTACATCGCAGAGGGCGAAATCCTTCCGGTAGCAACACGCTCCTTCGGCGGCATCGGCGTATTTGCTATCCCGGAGATGGGCAGATTCTACCGTCATGTGCTGATCCAGGGCGGCTATCCGCATCATGGCGCAGTTGCATTCGGACATCATGGAAAAGCACTCTTTGAGGTATTCAAGCTTCTCGGCGTAGACGTAAACGAAATCGGCTACAACCAGCCGGCAGGCGTAAGATATCCGACAGAGAATCCGTGGGGCTAGGAGGAAAATCATGTTATACATTGGCGTTGACCTTGGCACATCAGCAGTAAAGCTCCTGCTGATGGATGGCGAGGGCAAGATTCACAATATTGTTTCAAAGGAATATCCGCTGTATTTCCCGCATCCGGGCTGGTCGGAGCAGAAGCCGGAGGACTGGTGGAGCGGCGTTATGGAAGGCTTAAAGGAGCTGACCGCAGACTGCGACAAGAGCCAGATCGCCGGTATCAGTTTCGGCGGACAGATGCATGGTCTGGTTGCGCTGGATGAAAACGACGACGTAATCCGTCCGGCAATCCTCTGGAACGACGGACGTACCCAGAAGCAGACCGATTATCTGAACAACGTAATCGGAAAGGACAAGCTGTCCGAGTACACGGCGAACATTGCATTTGCGGGCTTTACCGCTCCTAAGATCCTCTGGATGAAGGAAGAGGAGCCGGAAAATTTTGCAAAAATCAAAATGATTATGCTGCCGAAGGACTACATCGCATTTAAGTTGTCCGGCGTTTACTGCACGGACGTATCCGATGCATCCGGTATGCTGATCTTCGATGTAAAGAATAAATGCTGGTCAAAGGAAATGCTGGAGATCTGCGGTATTACCGAGGCACAGGTGCCGAAGATCTTCGAGAGCTGCGAGGCGGTCGGCGACATCCTTCCGGAAATCGCAGAGGAGCTTGGCTTCCCGAAGAATGTAAAGATCGTAGCGGGCGCAGGCGACAACGCGGCGGCTGCAGTCGGAACCGGAACGGTTGGCGACGGTATGTGCAACATATCCCTTGGCACCAGCGGAACGATCTTCGTATCCAGCAAGAGTTTTGGCGTGGATGAAAACAATGCGTTGCATTCCTTCGCACATTCAGACGGCCATTATCATCTGATGGGCTGTATGCTGTCCGCAGCATCCTGCAACAAGTGGTGGATGGATGAAATCATCGGTACAAAGGATTACGCGGCGGAGCAGGCGAAGATTGAAAAGCTTGGCGAAAATCACGTATTCTTCCTGCCGTATCTGATGGGCGAGCGTTCCCCGCACAACAACCCGAATGCGAGAGGAACCTTCATCGGCATGACGATGGATACTACCCGCGCGGATATGACGCAGGCGGTTCTGGAGGGCGTGGCTTTTGCGATCCGCGATTCCTTCGAGGTAGCAAAATCACTCGGCATCAAGATCGAGCGCACGAAGATCTGCGGCGGCGGCGCAAAGAGCCCGCTGTGGAAAAAGATCATCGCAAACGTGCTTGGCATCAAGGTGGATGTCATTGAAAGCGAAGAGGGACCGGGATACGGCGGAGCCATGCTGGCAGCAGTGGCATGCGGCGAATTTGCATCCGTTGAGGAAGCGGCTGCAAAGCTTGTAAAAGTTGTGGATACTATAGAGCCGGATGCGGAGCTGGTAGAAAAATACAACGACCGCTATGCGAAATTTGCAAAGATCTACCCGACCGTAAAAGAGCTGTTTGATACGGTAACCATTTAAGGATATCATTTATAATCCAGTAAAGAGAGGCATGAGGCGCTTTGAAAAGGGCGTTTCGTGCCTTTTTTGCGCTGAAAAAATGCCTGTATTTTATCACAGGGCTTTCTGTGAGCACATTACTGCTTTTTAATTAGCACAAATCCATCACAAAATAATGCTATTTTCGCTGCTCTCTTGTTAAAATTCCACAAAATAATGCGAGTGTTTTTGATTTTTGTCTAGTGACATACACGGTACTTTTGTGTTATAGTCAAAATACCGAAAACGGAATAAAATTGTAAACGGAGGAAATGCAAAATGAACAAAAAACTTTTAACAGCAGCTCTCGCAGCTACAATGCTGGCAGGTCTTGGACTTACCGCTGGTGCAGAAGGTGAAACGATCGGCGTTGCAATGCCGACACAGGATCTTCAGAGATGGAACCAGGACGGCGAAAACATGAAGGCTCAGCTGGAAGAAAAAGGCTACGTAGTAGACCTTCAGTATGCAGGAAATGATTCCGCTACACAGGCTTCCCAGATCGAGAACATGATCGCTAACGGCGACCAGCTTCTGGTTGTTGCTTCCATCGACGGCGACTCCCTTGGAACCGTTCTTGCACAGGCAAAAGAAGCAGGCATCCCGGTTATCGCATATGACCGTCTGATCATGAACACGGATGCAGTTTCCTACTATGCAACCTTCGATAACTACCTGGTAGGTAAGACACAGGGTGAATTCCTTGTAGACGCTCTGGATCTTGAGAACCAGGACGGACCGTTCAACATTGAAATGGTAACAGGCGACCCGGGCGACAACAACGTAAACTTCTTCTTCGGCGGCGCTATGGACGTTCTTCAGCCGTACATCGATGCAGGTAAGCTGGTTGTTCCGTCTGGTCAGATGACAAAAGATGAAGTAGCTACCCTCAACTGGGCAACTGACGCTGCACAGTCCAGATTCGAGAACATCCTGTCCTCCAACTATGCAGACGGCACGACTCTTCACGCAGTGCTTGCTTCCAACGACTCCACAGCACTTGGCGTTGTGAACGCTCTGGCAGCTAACTACACTGGCGAGTACCCGATCATCACCGGTCAGGACTGCGACATCGCAAACGTTCCGCACATCGTTGACGGCACACAGGCTATGTCCGTATTCAAGGATACCCGTGCTCTGGCATCCAAGGTTGTTGAAATGGTTGACGCTATCATCACAGGGGCTGAGGTTCCGGTAAACGATACTGAGACATATGACAACGGCACAGGCGTTATCCCGTCATTCCTTTGCGAGCCGACAGCAGTTACCGCTGACAACTACAAAGAGATCCTGATCGATTCCGGTTACTACACAGAGGATCAGATCCAGTAAGACATACACAGCAGAAAGTCTTATACAGGCGGGCCTTTCGCCCGCCTGTTCTTTAGTGATTGATAAGAAAAGTTTGGAGGGAGCAATTTTGGCAAAGATACTACTGGAAATGAAAAATATCACCAAAACATTCCCCGGTGTGAAAGCGCTTGACAACGTAAATCTTCAGGTAGAGGAGGGCGAGATCCACGCGCTCGTCGGCGAGAACGGAGCGGGCAAATCCACTCTGATGAACGTGCTCTCCGGCGTTTATCCCTTCGGTTCCTATGAAGGCGATATCATCTACAACGGCGATATATGTAAATTCCATCATATTAAAGAGAGTGAAGAAAAAGGGATTGTTATTATTCACCAGGAGCTTGCGCTGATTCCGTACATGTCGATCGGCGAGAACATGTTCCTGGGAAATGAACGCGGAAAAAAAGCTTCTATCAACTGGGACGAGACCTATGGGGAAGCTGAAAAATATATGAGACAGGTGGGACTGACGGAATCCTCCCGCACACTGATCAAGGACATCGGCGTCGGCAAGCAGCAGCTTGTGGAAATCGCAAAGGCGCTTGCGAAGAATGCGAAGCTTCTGATCCTGGACGAGCCGACGTCTTCCCTGAACGAGACGGATTCAAAGGCGCTGCTCGACCTGCTTCTGAAATTTAAAAAAGAGGGAATGACCTGTATCATTATCACGCACAAGCTGAACGAGGTTTCCTATGTGGCGGATAAGATTACCGTCATTCGCGATGGTGCCACGATTGAGACGCTGGTGAAGGGCGTGGACGAATTTACCGAGGACCGCATCATTAAGGGCATGGTCGGACGTGAGATCGCAGACCGTTTCCCGAAACGCCACAATGTAAAGATCGGCGAAGTCAATATGGAAGTGAAAAACTGGACGGTCTATCACCCTGTTTATAGTGAGCGCAAGGTAGTGGACAACGTTTCCATCAAGGTGCGCAAGGGCGAGGTAGTCGGGATCTCCGGTCTGATGGGCGCCGGACGTACCGAGCTTGCAAAGAGTGTTTTTGGAAAAAGCTATGGAGCAAACATCAGCGGAACGCTTCTGCTGAACGGCAAAGAGGTGCATTTAAAGAATGCGCGTGACGCGATTCATCACAAGCTTGCATATGTGACGGAGGACCGCAAGGGCGACGGACTGATCCTTTCTAATTCGATCAAGACAAACACGACGCTGGCAAACCTGGAGGGCGTCAGCGACGGCGTGGTTATCGACAAGGATAAGGAATATGCGGTAGCCGTGGAATATAAGGAAAAGCTGAAAACGAAGTGTCCGACAGTGGAACAGAACGTCGGAAACTTAAGCGGCGGAAACCAGCAGAAGGTGCTTCTGGCAAAGTGGATGTTCGCAGACCCGGATATTCTGATCCTGGACGAACCGACCAGAGGTATCGACGTCGGTGCAAAATACGAGATTTACTGTATCATCAATGATCTGGTAGCGGCGGGAAAATCAGTGATCATGATTTCCTCCGAGCTTCCGGAGGTATTGGGAATGTCAGACAGAATCTATGTCATGAACGAGGGAAGGATCGCCGGCGAGCTGACGCAGGCGGAGGCGACGCAGGAGAAGATTATGGCATGTATTCTGAAGTCGAGTAAAGGAGAGTAAGAGATGAATAGCGCAAAAGTAAGAGATTTTATCACAAAATATACCATGATAATTGTATTGGTGCTGGTAACACTGTTCTTCACCTGGGGCACACAGGGCAAGATCCTGTTCCCGCAGAATATTACAAACCTCATTTCACAGAACGCTTACGTGTTCGTTCTGGCAACCGGTATGCTGCTCTGTATCTTAACCGGCGGCAACATCGACCTTTCCGTTGGTTCCGTTGTCTGCTTCGTCGGCGCGGTAGGCGGTGTTCTTATGGAAAACATGGGCGTTCCGGTTTTCGCTGCAGTCATTCTGATGCTGCTCCTCGGCGCTCTGATCGGCGCATGGCAGGCGTTCTGGATCGCATTTTTCCGCATCCCGCCTTTCATCACCACCCTGTCCGGTATGCTTGTATTCCGCGGACTTTCCAACGTGGTGCTCGGCGGTAAGACGCTCCCGATCAAATCGGAGACCTTTACCGTACTGTTCGGCGGCGGCGCAAACTGCTACGTTCCGGATTTCCTTGGCGGCGGAGAGGGCTTAAACCGCGTGGCGATGGCGGCAGGTATTATCGCATGTCTGATTTACATATTCGTGACGGTGCGCGGCCATATGAACCGTAAGAAAAAAGGCTACGAGACAGGAAATGTCGTTGCAATGTACATAAAAATGATCATTATCTGCGCAGTTATCATGTTTTTAACTGTCAAGCTTGCGCAGCACAAGGGTATCCCGACCTCCCTCGTATGGGTACTGATCGTGGTACTGATCTACGGCTATATCACAAGCAAGACGACCATCGGACGTTATTTCTACGCAGTCGGCGGCAACGAGAAGGCGACAAAGCTTTCCGGTATCAACACCGATATGGTTTACTTTATCGCTTACACAAACATGGGTCTTCTTTCTGCACTGGCAGGTATGCTTACCATCGCGCGTCTGACCTCCGCACAGCCGACCTACGGTCAGAACTACGAGATGGATGCAATCGGCTCCTGCTTTATCGGCGGCGCTTCCGCATACGGCGGAATCGGTACCGTGCCGGGCGTTATCGTCGGTGCGCTTCTTATGGGTATCATCAACCAGGGTATGTCTATCATGGGCACCGACCAGAACATGCAGAAGGTTGTAAAAGGTCTTGTGCTTCTGGCAGCCGTTATCTTCGACGTAGTATCCAAGAAGAAATCTTCCTAAAAAGTTCAGATAGTGTTTATTGGAGCTGCCGTACCGGGCAAACAGCGGGTGCGGCAGCTTTTCCTATGCAAATATTGTCTAAAAATAGCAAAATATTTTTATGCGAAGATTGCATAAATATGATATAATATATGTAGAAAACTGAATATGGAGGGAAGTATTGTGGAGGAGCAGCGCTATCTGATTTCCGATGCGGCAAAGATGGTCGCAGTGGAAGCCCATGTTCTCCGCTATTGGGAAGACGAGCTTGAAATTCCCATCGGCAGAACAGAGCTGGGGCACCGATACTACACCCGAGAAAATATTGAGATTTTTCAAAATGTGAAGAAACTGAAGGAAGAGGGGCTGCAGCTGAAGGCAATAAAGGCAGTCCTGCAAAGCACGAATTACAGACCGGAGGAGAAAATACAACAGGAGCAGTCGGCGGCAGAACAGACATCCCTGATAGAAATGCAGAATAACGCAGAAAAGCTTCGTCAGTTTAAGGAGTTAGTGGAGGAGATCGTAGAGCGAGTTGTAAAAGACAACAATGAGGAACTGCAGAGCCGGCTTGAAGAATCTATGGCGAAAGAGACAGATTATCTTCTGCGTATGCAGGAAAAGCATGAGGAAGAACGTTTCCGGCGGCTGGATGAGATTATCCGGGCGCATCAGAAGGTGGCGGCAGCACGGGAGAAGCGCAGCTTCTGGGACATGCTCAGGCGAAGGTAAGGAGACTGTTTCGAGCATAAAAATCAGGGCGTGCAAAGCACGCCCCATAATTTCGGTAATTCTCCGGATTATTCAGCAGAGATAGCGCCTGTCGGGCATTCGCTCTCGCAAGTACCGCACTCAAGACATGCATCTGCATCGATCACATACTTGCCATCGCCTTCGCTGATAGCTTCTGCCGGACATGCATCTGCGCAGGTTCCGCAGCTTACGCATTCATCAGAAATTACATATGCCATAATACTTGTCCTCCTTTAATATTTATTATGACTTCATTCTAATACATAAAAATCAAATATACAAGTGAAAAATTCAGGAAAGGCAAATAAAATATATGGAGATGGAAGGATTCGCTTATATCCGCAGCAGAAGAAAAACAAATCTGCTGATGGTTCTGATCAATACAGCAGTGTTTCTGGTCGTCACGGCGCTGAGCGGCGGCGTCCCGGACACAGAACAGATGCTTTCCTGCGGGGCAATGTATCCTCCGTATGTAATTGAGAACGGGGAGTACTACCGATTGTTTACCAGCATGTTTCTTCACTTTGGATGGCAGCATTTATTTTATAATATGCTGCTTTTGTGGTTTGCCGGGGATATGCTGGAGGCGAGGAGCGGCGCAGCCCGCTACCTTGCGATTTATCTGGCAGGCGGCGTGCTTGGAAATGTGCTGTCGTTTCTTGTCGGAATGGACCGGGAGGCAGTATCCGCGGGAGCGTCCGGCGCGGTGTTTGCAGTGATCGGTGCTCTGGTCTGGATCGTGGTGAAAAACCGGGGAAAGGCGGAAGGAATTGATAACCGCGGCATCTGCATGATGGCGGTGCTTTCGCTGGCACAGGGGTTCCTGGACGCTGGTGTGGATCATTTCGCGCATCTTGGCGGATTTATCGGAGGGTTCCTTTTGGCAGCCGCACTTCGAACACCGTCGGATGCCCGCACGAAAGACATCTGAGTGTGCCGCCGTGTGCCTCGGTGATCTGACGGCAGATAGCAAGACCAAGCCCGGTGCCGTTTTGCTTATGTGTGACAAACGGATCGAATAAGGTATCCAGGTATTCCGGGTCGATACCGTAGCCGTTATCGCATATTAAAATACAAAGCGCATCACCGCTCATGGAAGCAGAGAGCGACAGTATCCGGGAGCTGTCGTCGGATTTCTGCGCAAGCGCCTCCAGCGCATTGCGAATAAGGTTGTCCAGTACCTGACGCAGGCGGACGGGATCTGCAGGGAGCACAGGAAGCTTCCGGGAGATATCCGCAGAAAACGCAACAGAAGCATTTTGTGCGAGCAAAGGCGTCAGCGAGGCGGCATATTCGTTCAGATAGGCCGTCATATCGATTGGCTCCGTATGCAGGCGGGATACGTTCTGGTAAGATGAGATATCCTCCAGAAGAGCACGCAGATGCGTCATTTCCTGCCGTACAGTATCCCAATATTGGCAGCTGCAGATTTCCGGATGCGTTTGTTCGATTAATTGAAGATAACTGTTTATGAGTGTAACAGGATTGCGTATCTCATGGGAAATAGCCGATAACAGCGTCTGATACTCTTCTGGAGTCTGCATGAGATTCCTCCTTCCTTATATGAAAAATGTATGGTATTATTTGCTAAATGAAAAAAACTTTATATATATAAATACGTGAAAGGAGAAAAAATATGATGGAGAATTGTATTTTTTGTAAAATTGCCGGAGGGGAGATACCCTCAGCCACACTGTATGAGGACGATGATTTCCGGGTGATCCTGGATGTTGGTCCGGCGGCAAAAGGTCACATGCTGATCCTGCCGAAAAAGCATTTTGCCAATATCTGCGAGATGCCGGAGGAGCTTGTCGGAAAAGCGTTTATCCTTGCGAAAAGGATGGCGGAGAAGATGGAGAAGGCGCTTCACTGCGACGGAATCAACGTGCTTCAGAACAATCACGAAGCGGCGGGACAGACCGTGTTCCACTTCCACATCCATCTGATCCCGCGTTTCCATAAGGATAAGGTTGGCATCGGCTGGAAACCGGGAAAACTGACGGAGGGCGATCGGGAAGAAATACTCAGAGCGTTTGCTGAGGTATAAAAAGTACAGATGACAAAACACGAGACATTTACAGAAAATTATAAGCGCTACGGCGCGATGATCATGAAATCTGTGATGGCTCAGACGAAAGATAAAGAACTGGCAGCGGAGATATGTCAGCAGACATTTCTGCATTACTACCGGACAATGGACAAAGTGGATGAGAGCAGGATCAAACCGTGGCTGCTGCAGGTTGCGAAGAATCTGCTGATCGACTACTGGAGGAAAGCCAGTACCAGAAAGGAATTTCTGGTAGAAAGTCCTACCGGTGCGCTGGAAGAATCCGGAGCGGATATGGAAAAGCAATGCATGGACAGGATGTTCATCTGCCGGTTGTTAGAGGATTTGAAAGAGGTAAATGAACTCTGGTACGAAGTCATATACTACATTTTTATTTTGAAGATGGGTTATGACGAAACGGCGAAGCTGCTGGATATTTCACCAGCAACGCTTCGCGCAAGACTTTACAGAGCAAAGAATTATATCAAGGAAAAGTACGGCGAAGAATACCTGTACGGTTAGCGGGAGCTTACGATCTCCTCGATAAGACCGGTGATTTTTTCAATGGCGCTGCTTTGACTGCTCTTTTCCATTGCCCGGATGTAGTCTGCTCTGGAGGTATAAAGCTTTGAGATAGCTTCCAGCAAAAGCTCCGGCTTCAGGTTCTCTTCGAGAAGAACCTCGCAAAAACCCTGGCGCTGGAAGGACTCTGCATTCAAAATCTGGTCGCCGCGGCTGGCGTTCGAGCCGAGCGGGATCAGAAGAGCAGGCTTGCGAAGCTCAAGCAGCTCGCAGATGGCGTTGGCTCCCGCGCGGGATACGACAACATCTGCCAGTGCGAACAGATCGGCAAGTTCTTTCTTGATGTACTCAAACTGTACATACCCTTGGGTATTTTCCAGAGAGGGGTCAAGCTTATCCTTTCCGCAGAGGTGGATAACCTGAAAGGTTTTTAAAAGCTCCGGCAAAATTCCGCGGATGGCGCTGTTTACATTGGCAGAACCAAGGCTTCCGCCGATGACCATCAGTACCGGTTTGTCTGCGCTAAATCTGCAGAAATCAAGTGCGGCAGCGCGGCTGCCTTCGTGCAGCTCTGTGCGGATGGGAGAGCCGGTGAGCACTGCCTTGTCCTGCGGGAGATATTGCAGAGTTTCCGGAAAATTACAGCAGACTTTGGTGGCGGAGGGAATCGCAAGCTTGTTGGCAAGCCCCGGCGTCATGTCGGACTCATGGATGATGACCGGAATATGACAATGTTTTGCAGCGAGAACGACTGGCACGGCAACAAAACCGCCTTTTGAGAAAACAATATCCGGTTTTAACTTTTTCAAAATGCTTCTCGCCTCAGCGTATCCTTTGATAACACGGAAAGGGTCTGAAAAGTTTTTCAGATCGAAATATCGTCTGAGCTTACCGGAAGAAATGCCGTGATATGGAATATCCATTTCTTCAATCAATTTTTTTTCGATACCGTCATAGGAGCCTATGTACTGGATATCGTAGCCCAGCTCGCGCAGGCGCGGAATGAGGGCAATATTTGGTGTAACATGACCGGCGGTTCCGCCGCCGGTTAAAACGATACGTTTCATAAAACAATCCTCCAAAAGATATAACTACTATTATCTTATACTCTTGGAGAGAAAAGTCAAGAAGGGACTTCGCGGTTGTATGAGGAAGAACGGACACTTTTCGGAGTTTGATGATAAAAAAACAGAAGATTTTATCTGGCAGAAAATGTCAGAGGCGGCGGATGCGTACGAGGCAGAGCTGAACGCCGATCCTTTGCTGGACGATGTGTGTCTCACACCGGAAATGATGGAAGACATGATGCAGCGGATCGCAGAGGAAGATGAAAAGAACGCCGAAAGCGCGGAACTGCTTCTCTCCGAGGACGACCGCGAAGCTCTCGAACTTGGCAGAAAAGAACGGGAGCGGCGCACAAAACGGAAAAAAAGCCGCAAAGTGCTGCTCAGAGCAGGAATCGCGGCAGCGGCGCTGGCTGTTGTATTTGGTGCCAGTATGTCAATAGAAGCAAACAGAATCAAGTTGTTGAATGTGTGGAATTTCCTGCAGGGAAAGGAAATTGTAATGCGCGCTGAGAATAATGAAGAGCAGGGGGAGTACGAATCGCAAAGACTGGAGGCATGCATTGACATTTTAGAGAGAACGGGGATACATGCTGTTGTTTTTTTATATGTTCCGAAAGGAATGCAATTCACTAATTATGTAGTAAATGAGACATTAAAGAGCGCAAAGATATTTTATCAATATGAAGATACTCTGGTTACGATTAGCATGGAAAAAGAATCGGAAACAACGAAAATCGGTAAAATTTTTGATGGAGAAGTAACAGATAGTTTTGAAACAGAAACAAAATTTGGTCCAGTAGAAATAAAAAAGATCATGACGCCAGAAGGGGAAGAAGACTACGTAGCTCAGATTGCATATGATAATTGCCAATATGTGATTTACGGTGTACTTCCACAAAATGAATTTAAACAAATGATACAAATGATAAATTTTTATTAATTATGCGTCACATTGATTTTTGGGTTTCGTATATATAAATGTAGTGTAAAATACCAGTGAAGAAGAAGGGAGGGACTAATGATAGGAAAGAGAAAAATTCGCATTGCATTAATTGCATGCTTAATGTTGAGCTTATACTTTGGAAATTCAGCTCTGGCAGTATGTATTCCTTTTGATGTACATACATCGTTGGAGCCGATTCAGATAAAGTCGGGAGAGAGTGGAATCCAGCCATATGGAACTTATCTTGCAGAGGGCACATGCACAATTACAGAAATCGGCACAGGCATGGTTCGTATTAGCGCAGAGACATCTTGCTATAGAGTATCTGACGTAGTTACTGCGGATGTGTATTTGGAAAGCAAGGAAGGCGGATCGTGGTGGACGCTCACGTATAAGCAGGGAACTGGATATAATACAAACTATGTGTGTACCTCGAAGGATTATGCGGTTGCAAGAGGGCAGTATTACCGGGTTGAAGGCTCTCATACAGCTCAGAAAGGTAGCGCGATAGAGACGGCAGTAAGCTTATCTGGCAACATGTACATTGACTAGCACCAAATTTTTTACGGTTTTCTATTCTTATATTCAAGCTATACCAGTATAAACTAATGCCCGCCCAGGCTTTTGTCTATGTTTTATTATGCCCGTCAGGGCAGCGATACAGTTTAATAATGCCCGCCAAGGCGAACACGAGAAGAATAGAAAAAAGATAAAGGCAGGTTTGCGGCTCGGCGAATCTGCAAATTGGCGGCACCGCCAGTCGGTAAATGTCAGATTTATATAGAAAATAAAAATCCGGATATTTTACATTACCTTTTACCGGCTGTGCGGCTTGCCGTCACAGAAGCTTCGGCGGGGAGCCGGAGAAATTTTATTTTAGTTTATTAATTACAAGATAAGGGGGAGACCAGAAATGAACGCAAAATATTATCGTGTTCTTTATCATCCTGTGTCAGAGGGAGTATGCTTCAGCGCAAGTGTAGGCGCAGAAAAAGGAAAGGACGGCGCGCAGATCCTGTATCTGAGTGCTGACGGAGAGGGCGCAGATGGGGAATTGTGCCCGGCATCCGCAAAAACAGAGCATTTGCAGCTTTTGATACTCGCAGATTTAAAACCGCTTACCATAAAGAGGGCAGAGGATATCTGCAAAACGGCAGCCGTGGATACGGTTCTGATGCCGTCTGGCAAAGAGCGCACAACGTTGTCGGAGGCGCTGCTGCAGAAGGCGGATATTTACGAGGTGGACGAAAGGTTTGAGACAAGCCTTGCCGGATTTACCGTGAAGGTGTTTGCTGTCGGCGAAGAAGGGGCGCGTGTGCTTCTGATGTACCTTGGCAGCAAAGGCATAAAGCCGCAGACAGACGAATGCGTGATGAACGTTAAGCGGTGCCTGTCGGAGCTTCCATGCCGTCTTACAGTGGACGCGGCGAACTTAAACTGCGAGATGCACTGTATGCTCTGCAGCGATTTTACACAGTGCAAGAAGCATAATCGAAGGGACGAAACATATTTTGTTGACGGACATCTGCTGCTTGCAGCGGCTAAGCTGTCTGAATATATGCCGGAGCTAAAAGAATATCTGGCAGAAGAGTGGAAACGCATACGTTTTATCGGACTGCCGCGGGAAATTGACGATGCCCAGCTTGGGGAGCTGTCCGGCATCGGCACGCCGGGGCATCAGCGATATTATATCGGCTGCGCAGACACAGCAGCTTCCGTTGTAAAGGCGGCGGAGTGTGAGGATCCGTTTGGAACGTTCATATCTGTATGCGGCAGAGCCGGACTATGCGTATCCGGCTGCTACGCCAAAAGATGAAAAATTTATAAACTGTCACAAAATACTGTCATAACAGTGGAAGATGGGGTATACTAAGAAAAAGTATGCCCCGTTTTCTATTTTGATAGGATTGCGGGAGCGCTGTAAGCGCGGAGCAATTCGTGGGCTCCCATGTGTGGTGGGGAGTCTGCGCCAGCAGGCCAATTTGCGAATATTGGCGGCGCAGCGGGGATGCACAAAACATATTTCATGCTCTGGAAATAAATATTCGGGCAAAAGGGGGATGTGTAAATTTTGAAGCTTACATTTATCGGCGCTACCCATGAGGTTACCGGGAGCTGTTTTTTTCTGGAAGCCTGTGGGAAAAATATACTGATTGACTGCGGCATGGAGCAGGGGACAAATTATTTCGAAAATGTTCCGCTGCCGGTCGCTGAGGCGGATATTGACATGGTGTTTCTGACACACGCGCATATTGACCACTCCGGGAAGCTGCCGCTTCTTTACAAAAACGGGTTCCGCGGGCAGATTTTTTCTACCTGTGCGACGGAACGCCTGTGCGAGATCATGTTGCGTGACAGCGCAAACATCCAGATGTTTGAGGCGGAGTGGCGCAACCGTAAGGCAAAGCGCGCCGGAAAAGCAGAGTATATCCCGCTGTACACCGTGGAGGACGCGGAGGGCGTTTTGAAATGCTTTGTCGGGCACGAATACGAGGAGATCATACATGTGGCGGACGGCATAACCATTCGGTTTGTGGACGCCGGACATCTGCTCGGTTCCTCGTCGGTGGAGATCTGGATTTCCGAGGCGGGTATTGACAAAAAGCTTGTATTCTCCGGCGATATCGGAAATGTGAACCAGCCGATCATCCGCGATCCGCATTACATCAAAGAGGCCGACTACGTGGTGATGGAATCCACCTACGGGGATCGCAGCCACGGACCGCGCCCCGATTATATTTCTGATCTGGCGGCGATCATCCAGCGGACGTTCGACCGCGGCGGAAACGTGGTCATCCCGGCGTTTGCCGTCGGCAGAACGCAGGAGATGCTTTATTTCATCCGCCAGATCAAAGAAGAAAAGCGTGTAAAAAATCACGATAATTTTGAGGTTTACGTGGACAGTCCGCTTGCTGTGGAGGCGACAAAGATATTCATGGAACGGATGCACGAGGACTTTGACGAGGAGGCTTCCGAGCTGATCGACAGGGGCGTCAATCCCATCAGTTTCCCGGGGCTGAAAACGGCGGTTACGAGTGACGACTCCAAAGCGATCAATTTTAATGAGAGACCAAAGGTGATTATTTCCGCCAGCGGCATGTGTGATGCCGGGCGTATTAAACATCACTTAAAGCATAATCTCTGGCGGCCGGAAAGCACCATTTTGTTTGTAGGCTATCAGTCTGTGGGCACGCTGGGGCGCGCGCTTGTGGAGGGCGCGCAGAAGGTGAAGCTGTTTGGAGAGGAAATTGAGGTGCGCGCGGAAATCCGTGTGCTTGCCGGGGTGAGCGGTCACGCTGATAAGGACAGTCTGCTTACCTGGATCTCCGCGTTTGAACAGAAGCCGCGGCAGGTGTTTGTCGTACATGGGGAGGATTCGTCGTGTACGTTATTTTCCGAGCGCGTCAAAAAAGAGCTTGGCATCGAGGCGATGGCGCCCTACAGCGGCACGGTTTATGATCTTGCCTCCGGCAGACTTCTCAGGGAAGCGCCGCCGGTGCGGATACAGAAGAAGGCTGCTGCGTCCGGAAGCCGTCAGAATACGGTATTCGACCGGCTGCTTGCGGCGGGACAGCGTCTGCTTGCGGTTATCCGGCACAATGAGGGCGGAGCAAATAAAGATCTGGCGAAATTTGCCGATCAGATTGATGCATTATGTGATAAATGGGAGAGATAAGCTTATGACAAGACTTTTGTTGATTATAAATCCGAAATCCGGAAAGGGAACGATCCGCAGCAGCCTTTTAGAGATAACAGATGTCTTTATCAAGGAAGGCTATGACGTGACCATTTATATTTCACAGAAGGTCGGAGACGCCAGAGAAAAGGTAAAAAAAGCGGCAAGGTACTACGATCTGGTGATCTGCAGCGGCGGCGACGGCACGCTCGACGAGGTAGTCAGCGGCATGATGGAATCGGAGCGGAAATGTCCGATCGGCTATATTCCGGCAGGGAGTACAAACGACTTTGCGGACAGTCTGAAATTGCCGAAGGATATGGTGGCAGCCGCGAAACGGATCACCGAATTTAACGAATTCCCCTGCGATATCGGATGCTTTAACGACGACTATTTTGTTTATGTTGCGGCGTTTGGGCTGTTTACTGATGTCTCATATGAGACGAGTCAGGATCTGAAAAATGCGCTTGGCCACATGGCGTACCTGCTGGAGGGCGCGAAAAAGCTGACCAATATTAAGTCATATCACATGACGGCCAGGGTCGACGATGAGCTGGAGGTCAGTGGGGAGTACATCTATGGAATGGTCACAAATTCCACGTCCGTAGGCGGTTTCAAAAATATTACCGGAAAAGACGTCAAGCTGGACGACGGCATGTTTGAGCTGACGCTTGTGAAGATGCCGAAAAATCTTGTGGAGCTGCAGGCGATCATAGGCGCGATGCTGACGCAGACGCCGGACGACAAATATTTCTTCCAGACACGCGGGCGTGAAATCGAGCTGATATCGGAAGAGCCGGTTCCATGGGCGCTCGACGGGGAATACGGCGGCGAGCACACGGATATATTCGTCCGGGACGTGGAAAAAGCACTGACGCTGCTTGTTTAAGACACAGCAGGAAAGCCGGAGTATGGTTAGTGTTTACTTCGTTCACGGCAACGGAGTTTGCTCCGTCTGACATGGCAACGGGGATTGCATTCGAAAAATTGATAAGACGTATGTATTAATTCCATAAACAAATCATAAAAAACCTCTTGCATTTTTTGCGGAAGTAGAGTAAGGTTATGGTGTTCTAAATAAAACGGATCGAGGACAAGGGCGTTCACAGAAGATGTGGACGCCTTTTTTATGTTGCGGGACATTTCCTGTTACATAAAGTGTTCCGCGGGATATGTTTTCTGGAAATGAGGAGGATATGATTATGAGTGAAGTGACAAATGTAGCTGCAATTTTCGGCGAAGATGTCTTCAACGACAAGGTGATGCAGGAGCGTCTGCCGAAGAAGGTTTACAAAGAACTGAAAAAGACAATTATGGAAGGGAAAGCGCTTGATCCGACGGTTGCGGATGTGATCGCCGAGGCAATGAAGAACTGGGCGGTAGAAAAAGGCGCGACCCATTACACCCATATTTTCCAGCCGCTCACCGGTGTGACGGCGGAGAAGCACGATTCCTTCATCACTGCTCCGAGAGAGGACGGCACGGTGCTGATGGAGTTTTCCGGCAAGGAGCTGATCCAGGGCGAGCCGGATGCATCTTCTTTCCCGTCGGGCGGTCTGCGCGCCACCTTTGAGGCGAGAGGCTATACAGCATGGGACTGCACGTCTCCGGCTTATGTGAGAAAGGATGCGGCTGGTGCGATTCTGTGCATCCCGACCGCGTTCTGCTCCTACACGGGCGAAGCGCTTGATAAAAAGACACCGCTGCTGCGCTCCATGCAGGCGATCAATGAGCAGTCACTCAGACTTCTCCGTCTGTTCGGCAATACGACCTCAAAGAAAGTAACGCCGTCGGTTGGACCGGAGCAGGAATATTTCCTGGTTGATAAGCAGAAATATTTAAAGAGAAAAGACCTGATTTTTACCGGCCGTACCCTGTTTGGCGCGATGCCGCCGAAGGGACAGGAGCTGGATGACCATTATTTCGGAACGATCCGTCAGAGAATCGCCGCTTTCATGAAGGATGTAAACGAGGAGCTGTGGAAGCTGGGCGTAACGGCGAAAACGCAGCACAACGAGGTTGCTCCGGCACAGCACGAGCTGGCGGCGATCTACTCCGAGGCAAATATTGCGGTAGATCACAATCAGATGATTATGAAGACGCTGAAAAAGGTAGCGTGCCAGCACGGTCTGCAGTGCCTGCTTCACGAGAAGCCGTTTGCAGGCGTGAATGGTTCCGGTAAGCATAATAACTGGTCGATCACCACGGACGACGGCATTAACCTGCTCGACCCTGGCAAAACACCGCACGAGAATATCCAGTTCCTGTTGGTACTGACCTGTATTCTGAAGGCGGTTGACGAGCATGCAGATCTGCTGCGCGAATCGGCTGCCGACGTTGGAAACGACCACAGACTTGGTGCAAACGAGGCGCCGCCTGCAATCATCTCCATCTTCCTTGGCGATCAGCTTGAGGATGTGATCGAGCAGCTTGTAAATACAGGAAGCGCAACGCACAGCAAGACGGGCGATAAGCTGAGCACCGGTGTAAAGACTTTGCCGGAGTTCTCCCGCGATGCGACAGACAGAAACAGAACGTCACCGTTTGCGTTTACCGGAAATAAATTTGAGTTCCGTATGGTTGGATCCAGAGACTCCATCGCATCCCCGAACATCGTGCTGAACACGATCGTTGCGGAGGCATTCTCCGACGCATGCGACGAGCTGGAGAAAGCGGAGGATTTCGATACCTGCGTACATGATCTGATCAAGAAATATGCGACCGAGCACCAGAGAATCATTTTCAACGGCAACGGCTACTCCGACGAGTGGGTAGAAGAGGCGGCAAAGAGAGGTCTGCCGAATCTGAAATCCATGGTGGATGCAATTCCGGCGCTGGTTACGGACAAAGCAATCGGCATGTTCGGCAAGTTTGGCGTGTACAGTGAGGTCGAGCTGCGGGCGCGCGCTGAAATTCAGTATGAGACATATGCGAAGGCAATCAACATCGAGGCAAAGACTATGATCGACATTGCCGGAAAGCAGATCATTCCGGCGGTGATCGGATACACGAAGAGCCTGGCAGATACCATCAACGCAGTTACCGCTGCAGGCGGCAAGGCAAAGGTACAGGTCGGACTGCTTGACGAAGTGAGCGATCTTCTGGAAGAGGCAAAGGCAGCGCTTGGCAGGCTGATCGAGGCGGACAAAGCCGCAGAATCCGTGGAAGAGGGCGAGAAGCTCGCAAGATACTTCCATGATACCGTTGTTCCGGCAATGGCAGAGCTGAGAGCGCCGGTGGATAAGCTGGAAATGATCGTGGATAAAGAGGTATGGCCGATGCCGTCCTACGGCGATCTGCTGTTCGAAGTATAAGAGAACCTGGCGGCGTATCCGCCGCGCGGGTAATCCGTTTGAGACGGTTACTTCATTAGTAACACAATGTTCATATATCCTTAAATCCGGGAGACTCCCTGCAAAGGGAGTCTCTCAAATTTTACAGAATTATGTCACTCGACAAAATGAACAAAATTTGTCGAACCGTGTATTTTTTTGCGTACACCGGGAGAAGAGTTATCCCAAGTTATCCACATTTGCCTGGATGAAAAATCCATTAAAATGGACTTATACACGAAGTTATCCACGTTATCCACATAAATCACGGTGGATTGTGTGGTTTACATAGTTTTTTTCAAGAACAAACGTTTTGGACAGGTCTAACAAAAATCACATTTTGCGGGCTTTCGCGGACATGCGGATGTGACATTACTCGTCAAGGCATGGATGTCACACAGTTGACAAAAGTTACAATTTATTATAGAATTGTTACAAATATGTGACTGCTGGCGCGGAAAGGAACGAAATCATATGAGACTTAGAAATATACCGAGGGCGGGTGAGGTAATTGCGAACAGTCCGCTGGTAGTGCAGGAGCCGAAAGAGTGCCGCGGAAGGTGGCAGGAGCTTTTCGGGAACGATCATCCCGTCCACATCGAGGTGGGGATGGGAAAAGGGCAGTTTTTGACACAGCTTGCCAGACTGCACCCGGAGATCAATTACGTGGGGATCGAGCGCTACACGAGCGTGCTCCTTCGCGCGGTGGAAAAGCTGGAGCGACAGGAGGAAAAGCCGGAAAATCTTCTGTTTATCTGCATGGATGCGCGGGAGCTGCCGGAGGTGTTCGCGGAGAGTGAGGTTGCAAAGCTTTATCTGAATTTCTCCGATCCGTGGCCGAAGGACCGCCATGCAAACCGCAGACTCACGTCCAGACAGTTTCTAGAGCGGTACGAAAAGATCCTGACAGCGGACGGCAGGGTGGAGTTTAAGACAGACAACCGCGGCCTATTCGATTTCTCTTTGGGGGAGATCGAGCCTGCAGGCTGGAAGCTGGAGCTATCCACATACGATCTGCATGCGGATGCAAAACTGATGCAGGGGAATGTAATGACGGAATACGAGGAAAAATTCTCCGCAAAGGGAAATCCGATCTGCAAAATGGTGATATATAAGGAACGATAAAAAGCGGCAGCTTCTATGAATGGGAAGCTGCCGTATTTTTCTCTTCTTGCAATAACCAATCAACGATATTATAAATCTCAATACCCTCATAACTATATTTCGGGTGCCTGGTTCGAGCAATAATTTTTTTGGGATAAGCATCCCGGATTTGCAGTAATGGCAAACATTCTCTTTCAAGAGTATTCTGATCCATAATATTGTCGCTAACCTGGATATAGATTTTCTCGCTCCCTTTTTGCGCTACAAAATCAATTTCCTTCTGATATAGCTTCCCGACATACACATCATATCCCCGGCGGAGCAGTTCAATACAGACCATATTCTCATATATTCTGCCGTAATCCATATTCCTGCTTCCCAGAATGGCATATCGAATACCTGTATCACATAAATAGAATTTCTCAGAGCTTTCCAAATACTTTTTTCCGCGAATATCATAGCGTTTTATGTCGTAAAAAACAAAGGCATTGCACAAATATTTAATATACCTGCCAACTGTCACATGATTGGTTACTGTCTTGTTCTCTGTCAAAAGCTGGCTGACCTTGTTCGGAGAAGTAAGATTGCTGATGTTATCCATAAGGAATTCGCTTAATCTCTGTAAGACCAGCGTATCCGGCAAAGAATATTTCTGCACAAGATCTCTTGCAACAATCGTTTCATAAACTTCCTTAATATAATTTATTCTATCTATTTCCGTTCTGTAGACGTAAGAACCTGCCAGTCCTCCCTTTATGGAATATTCATCAAAGAGCTTTTCCTTGTCGACGGTCTCTTCATAATACTGGCAGTATTCCTGAAAACTGAATGGGAACACATGAATCTCTATATAACGTCCGGTAAAAAGAGTCGCCAGATCAGCGCTCAATAAAAAGGCATTGGAGCCTGTGATATAAATATCATATTTTCCTTTGGAGTAAAGACTGTTGATTGCCAATTCAAATTTTGGACACATCTGAACTTCATCCACAAAAAGATAGTTTGTTTTTTCCTCTTGATAATGTTCCTCTACATAAGCATGAAGCGCATGATATTCTTTGAGTTCTTCATATGCAAGATCCATAAAATCAATAAAAATAATATTGATATTTTTATAATTACTTTTCAGATACGCAATGTATGACTGCATTAATTTTGACTTTCCTGAACGACGAATGCCTGTAATGATTTTGATATCAGGGGTTTGGTTCAACGCGATTATCCTATTCAGATACTTTGTTCTTGTTATTGTCTTCATATAATCACTCGCTTTCAAAAAATAAATTTTTTTACTTTTTTGAAACTGCATTACAATCCTATTATATCAATATAAAATAGTATATGCAAGGGATCGGTTTCAAAACATAAAAATATTTATTTTTTTGAAAGCATCTGTTTATGGCAGTGATATTCCTCTTGACTACGTAGGTGTCATTTCTAAAGTGAATGTTTTGTTCATGGTATTTGTTTTAGGAATTGCGATGTCTCTGACACGCCAGATTATTTTTCTCCTGCCCCTGATTTTGATTTTACCTGTATTCTGGGGAATTGATGGGGTGATGTATGCCGGTCCGATTGCCGACGCTGCGGCGGTAGTTCTGACCGCTTACTTTGCATGGCATGAAATGAAGAAAATGCAGAATTAAAAGAATTGTGCTATTTTTTTGGAGAAACGGGCAAGCAGAAACGTGTTCTTAATGCAATAATATTCTTGAACAATCATATATGGGTTTGCGGTATCTGGAAGGATAAGCTCTTTTTGACAATAACAATAGATATCAATATATGGTATTGCTGTCGTGGTTTTCTCATTAAGGCGCAAATACGGTTTAATAGTGGTATGTAAATTTTGAATTTTATTTATCATGGTAATTTGATCCTTTAAATGGCTTTGCTGCATATACTAAAGTATGATGTCAGGGACAAAAATCAGAAACAGGAGAGCCTGCGTATGAAATCAAGAATAAAACGAAGCCTGGGTGTGTTTTTATACGACAGACAGATTGGCAGCAAACAACTGAACAATTTTCGGAAATCTTTTCAGGAAGTGTCGAAAACATTACAGGGAGAGCGGAGGAAAAAGTAACCTCCGCTCGAATTATATGGTTATGTGACGTTTTTCAAGCCGGTATTCGAGGTACAGGTTCAGCAGATAACGCAGAACCGCGACCACCGGAACGCTGAGAAACATGCCGAGCACTCCTGCCACACTGCCGCCGACAGTGATGGAAACGATGATCCAAAGGGGTTTCAGACCGACCGTGTCGCCGAGAATCTTCGGACCAAGATACAGACCGTCAAACTGCTGCAGCAGAAAGATCAGTACCACAAAGCCGAGCGCCGTCAGCGGATCAATGATCAGCAGGATAATAGCGCCGGGCACAGCTCCGATAAACGGTCCGAAATACGGGATCATATTTGTGATGCCGACGATCACACTGATCAGCAGTGCGTACGGCATACTGAAAATGTTCATCAGTATAAAACAGAGAACGCCGATAATGGTCGAGTCAATCGCTTTTCCCACAATAAAGTTTGTAAAAATACTGTTGCACTCGGAAAGAATCTCCAGCGTCTTATCGATGTAATCTACCGGCACAAAGCAGTACAGCATCCGTGTCATGGAGCGCTGCAGATCCTTTTTGTCCGTCAGCATATAAACAGAAACAATAATGGCAATTACAAAATTTACCAGACCCTTTGCAATGGAAACGGACATATTGTAAACGGCAGGAACCAGGCCGCTGACAAAGTTTTTCAGGGTATTGACGAAATCCGGCAGGATATCGTCGACGATTTTCTGAAGCTCGGAAACATCCGCGTTCGGAAAGCGGTCCTGCAGATTATCAAAAAAATCGTATGTCATTTCATAGAGCTTCGGAATATTGGCAACAATTTCTGTGAGACTGACAAGGACCTGCGGAACAATATAAAGAATGCAGACTACGATAACGCCAAGCACCAGCAGATAGGCAAGGATGATGGCGGTAAATTTGCATACCTTCTGACTTTTGATCCGGCATGGACCGGAAAGTATTTTAACCATCCATTTAATCAGCGGATTCAGAATAAATGCAATCAGAATACCCAGAAGAAACGGCATCAGAATATTTACAATGTCGTTTACGGTGCTCGACACCGCGTGCGGCGTCATGACGACGCGGACAATCAGCGCGCTGACTGCCACAACAACAAGCGCGTAAATACATATCGTAAAATACTGGTCGTTCGCCAGGAATTTTTTCTGCTTTCCGCCAGTCTTCTTCGAAACCCCGTCGCTTACCGGTTTTTCCGGCGCCGGACTCCCTTCAAATGAATCTTTCATGAAACACCTCCAGACCACAATACATTCAGTATAAAAGGTTTTGGAAATACTTTCAAGACGTTCTGCCAATCTTCACAGAAAATTTAGAAACAGAAGCACGTATTTTAGCCCGCCAGTGGAGCGAGAAAATGCATCATAAGATAGACAACTACAAAAGCGGCAAGAGCGACTGAAATCACCAGAATGACTTTCTGATAAGGATATTTTGCCTTTTCGCAGCGTTTTTCCAGCTCGCTCAGACCGCGCCCTTCTGAAAACGCGACAATCTCCTTGTAGGTTTGGATATCATGGGCTTTTTTCTGCTTCTCAATCCGGTGTGCATAGAACATGGTAACGGCATAGATGCCTGCCCAGATGACAATACCGGCAATGTGCAGGAACAGAAACAGCGGGGCTATGGACAATACGGTTATAAAAAGCAGAACGGCATAAATTTTTCCATCATTGTTCAGCCTCCGGATATCCTCCTCATTAATTTTTTCTTTCATTTCTTCTATATCTCCCTTCACAAGAATGTCCAGAGAAATGTTGAAGAGAGAACTCAGCAGTAAGAGACTTTTTACATCGGGGTAGTTTCTGCCGTTTTCCCAGTTGGAGATAGTCTGGCGCGTGACATATATTTTTTCCGCCAGCTCCTCCTGGGACAGTTCCGATGCCAGTCTGTATTTTTTGATTTGCGTGCCGATTTCCATTTCACATTCCTCCTGGCCGCATTCTATAATACGGAGCATATAAATTCTATCAAAAGTGTTTTCCATTGCCGCTTTTGCGCTGTCAAAACTGTTTTGCATGGTGTATCAGCAGGGGTTCTGACGGCTTTGCGCCGTCGATTGTGGAGAAAACGCGCCGTCAGCGTCCGGAGATACGTATTTATCCACGGAAGCGGTTGAAGCACGCAAAGAGCTCCTGCGCCCGCGGAACGGCAAGACCGCAGGGGATATAGGAGCTGCAAAATGCCGACCAGCCCTTTTCCCGAAGCGTGTCCATGATAAGCTGTACGGTTTCCTGCACGGTTTTCCTGCCGCTCTGAATCTGCTCAAGACCGAACCGCATCAGATAGGCGAGCGCCGTTACCTGCTCGTTGTCGGTGAGCTGCTCAAGATAGCGCACGTTTACCGTTTCCTTGTCAAGCGAGAAGGATTCCAGCCCGGAGGACTTTACTTTCATGTGCTCGTATTTTCCGGCGAAGGAATTGCCGTGTCCTGCGTTTCCGTGTCCTGCATTTCCGCGTCCGCTGCGCTGCGAATGATCCGAACGGCGGTATTCCGGGAGAACACGATTGAAGCGGATCTGCGGGAGCGTGCCTGTCTGCTCTGCATTCGAGGCACCGCCGTTATTGACATTTGCCGCCTGGGCAGTTAGTGTGCCGGCAGTATGAGCATCATCGGAGCGTGCGCCTGCGGAAACAGCAGTCTGCGTACCGGCGCTCAGGCACAGGGCTTCCGGGAAATGGGGAGCCTGTGTTTCCGGCGCTTTGCGCTGCGCGCAGAGCGCCTTTACGGACGCCGTGATATCGCGGGTATGGTAGCAGTCCATCTGCAGAATGTGATCTGCAACATAAAAAAATGCGCCCGAACTGCCCGCGACCATAATGGTAGAAACACCGGTCTTTTTATAAAGGTCGCCCACCCGTTCAATAAACGGTGTGATCGGCTCTTTTTTCCGGCTGATAACCTGCTGCATAAAATCGTCGCGCACCATGAAATTGGTGGCGGAGGTATCCTCATCGATCAAAAAGAGACGTGCACCTGCTTCAATGCTTTCCACGACGGCAGCAGCCTGCGAGGTACTCCCGCTGGCATCCTCTGTGGAAAATACAGTTGTGTCTTTGCCGTTTGGCAGATCGTTGATAAATAGAGAAATATCGACATTCCGCACGCAGCGTCCGTCTTCGGCGCGCAGCTTTACGGCAGTGTCGTCGGTGATTACATATTCTCTTCCGTCACCGGCAATGTGGTTGTAAATGCCGGACTGGATTGCTTCTAAGAGCGTAGATTTTCCGTGATAACCGCCTCCCACAATCAGTGTGATGCCCTGCGGGATTGCCATGCCGCTAATGCTTCCGTGATGCGGGAGCTGAAGCGTCTGCCGCATGGATTCCGGTGAGGTAAACGGCACGCAGTCCTTCATCGGAAGCTCGGAAATGCCGCTTTTACGTGGAAGGACAGAGCCGTTTGCAAGGAAGGCAACCAGATTTTTCTCTCTTAAAAGCCTGCGGATTTCCGCCTGGTCCTCCGCGAGAAATACCGTCTGCTGCACCTTCTGTTTGTCCAGCTTTTGATAAAAAAGGCTGTTTTCCATGCAGCGGGGCAGAAATTCGAACAGGATTTTTTCCAGCTCTCCGGCGTTGATGGTTCGTCCGAAAGCCGGGAAACCGACATGGAAGCGCACGATCAGCTTATCTGCTGTTATCTGGCAGGCACTGCGTTCCAAGACCTCCTGTCCGCAGCGGCTGATGGATAAAAGACCACTTTTGCCGGAACCCTTCGCCTTGAAATTATAGGTCTCAAATTGTTTTGCAAGCTGCCGGGTGAGAAAATCCTGCAGCGCAATACGCATGCAATCCTTTTTATAGTATGCTTCGGGAAATCCTGCGCGTGCCAGCGGGATTTCTGTGTGCAGAGCGGACGGCGATGCGAAAGGATCGCCCTGCACGTGGTCGATGACAAGCGTATAAAGCGGAAACTGCCAGCTTCCGCCAAGTGATTTATACGCCGGGTAGCTTTTGTGATCAACTGAGCGCAGCAAAGTGCGCAGATCATTTGAAGATTTCATGTGATATTCCTCCTGTTAATATGAGTAATGTTGCTTTTCAGGCAGTGTGAGTGGACAAAGCGTTTATTTCCGCGGGCAACGAGCCGGGCGGACATGCTTGCATCGGGGTATTTGACTCGAGCGGGCAACGATCCAGGTCATGCCTGTGGTTTGCTGCGGGGTATTTGACTTTATATGTGTCGGTAATAGAATATGGCGAGCTGTGTGCGGTCGCGCAGACCCAGCTTGTCAAGAATAACGCTTAAATAGTTGCGTACGGTACCCTCGCTCAGAAACAGGGCGTCTGCGATTTCCCGGTTGGAGCAGCCGTTGGCGACCGCTTTGATGATTTCAAATTCTTTTGGCAGAATCCCGTATTTCTCATAATCGAAGGGATTTTTACGCTGCAGAAGATCCGGGATCCGGTGGATGATCTCGCTGCCGAAAACGGTCTGCCCATTGCAGACCGCACGGATCGCCGGAAGAATGCTTGCGTAGTCCTGCTTCAGAAGATACCCTTTTGTGCCGGTTTTTAAGGCGCGAATGATGTATTCGTCGTCGGAAAAGGTGGTAAGGAGCAGGATTTTTGCCTGCGGAAAGTTACTTAATATTTTCGCGGAAGCGTCAAGCCCGTCCATATCCTTCATGCGGATATCCATCAGAAGAAGATCGGGCTGCAGCCGGGCATACAGCGCAATTGCTTCCTGTCCGCTGCTTCCTGTTCCGATAACTTTTATTTCCTCGTCTGTTTCCAGAATCGTTTTTAATGCTGCAGTGACGAGTGCATCATCGTCGATCAATAAAATATCCATTTTTTGTCAGATCCTTTTTGTTACTTATTATATTGGGAAATCGGAATCGTAATAAAAACACAAAAACCATGATCCCGAAAAATCTGCATGGTTCCCTTTAGGGACGCCACACGGTTCTGCATATTAAAAAGCCCGATGCCGCCGCGAACGGAAGTGTCACCGATGTTTCCACGGAAAAAAGAATTCCCCCTGCTAAATTCGCTGTCAGAAGATGAGAAGCTTACGCCGCCTGCCCCGGTTCCATTATCGGAAATGGAGAGCCGGTAGAAAGCCGGGTGTTCCTGTGCCGTAATACTGGCTCTGGTCGCATTGCTGTGCCGCGAAATATTCACCAGCGCCTCTTTGACAACGGCGATAAAGCAGTATTTTATATCTGCCGGAACGTTGGCGGACATATCATATTCAAGCGAGACGGGGCAGAATGTGAAATCATCTGCCAGGGCGCGCAGCGAGCTTTCCAGATTTACGGAGCGGTCATGAAGGTCGTGAACGCTCTCGCGAATGCTGTTCATTGCCAGATTTAGTGTTTCGTCAAGCTGGCAGATCGATTCGGATAACGCAGCGTCTTTGTTGACTGCTTTCAGCGCTCCGACCATTAAAATGGAGCGTGTCAGCATATGACCGACATTGTCGTGGATTTCCCGCGCGATGCGGTTGCGTTCCCCAAGGGTTGCCGCATAGATCTCATAATTCTGTTTTTCCAGAAGAGACTGGTTTTTCTCCTGCAGAAGCAGCTTTATCTCCGTGTCGTCGTCGTGGGTTTTTCGGTAGGTAGCGGACAGCGTTTCGTAGGAATCCGTTTTCTGACGCAGCAGGACGGAGAGAATACAGCCCGTGCAAATGAAAAACAATACCTGTGGTTTGCGGGCAGGATCCGTCTGGAATAAAAGTCCTGCAATAGCAGTCAATCCGGGGAGGTATGCCGCCGCTGCCGCAAACATACCGGAGAAGCGATCTGCACGCCAAATAGAAAGACCGACGTGTGGTTTTTCCTGCCACGGAAAGTAAAAGGAATACAATACCAGCGGCAAAAACAGCACAAGCGGCGAAAAGAAAAAGAGTGCCGCTGCAAACCCTATGGTGACGGCGCACCGCACCCAGGGATCGGGATATACATATAAAAACATACTGACGCTGATCGCCAGAAAAAAGGCGGACACAAAGGCTGTTTCCAGTGGAAGAAAAAGCAGGCTGCACAGACAGTACAGCAGCAGAATACAGCGGTCGGTCAGATATTTCATGTGATGTTCCTTTCTGCGGATACCCCGTATGCTTGCGTCGGGGTATTTGACTTTACCGGGAGAAATACGGTACAGCAGGATAAAGTTCTGCAGAGCTGTGCGGGTAAGCCGTGCGGATATCCTGCTCTCAAAGTGTAGCACATTTTACAGCAAAATGTAAACCGTCATTCAGGAGAAGGGCAAAATAACACGAGGAGAAAACGAAGCGCATAAAAAGCAGGCAGGGACGGATGGAGCCGGATATTCTTAATGCCGAGATGAAGCAGGGGCAGTATTCCTTCAAGGAATTGTCTATATACAACGAAAATCAAGAGAAGTTATAATTGACAGGAAACCGGGCGGCAAATATAATATCCATATACTCCTTTGGGTATAAGCACGGAGGTAAAAAATTATGAGACAATGTATGGATTCAGATAATCTGCATCGCAGACTGAAAAAAATTATAGGACAGGTGCAGGCGATTGACAGAATGATCGATGAAGATGTTCCCTGTGAAGATATTCTGTCACAGATCAATGCCGCAAAATCAGCCTTGCATGGCTGCGGTAAAGTTGTCTTAGAAGGACATATCAAACACTGTGTAAGGGAAGGAATCGAACACGGTGATGCAGATAAAACGATTGACAATTTTACAAAGGCTGTGGAACGGTTCGCAAATATGACGTAACTGTTCAAAAAGGCGGGAAAACAGGCGAAGAAGCTGTGTCAGGCTTGCCTGTAAACAGTCACAATATAATCTGGCTTAACGAATCTATCAGAAAAATAAGAAGCTCATGTATGGCAGTTTGCCGCGCATGAGCTTCTTATTTTTTGCCGCGAGGAGGCTTGGTACCGCTTCACGCGGAGTTAAGATTTCTTATATGCATGAAGTTTCTACTTGACAAACATATACCCCCATAGGTATAATGAGCGCAAACAATACATATACCCCGTATGGTATAAGGAAGGAGCGTTTTTATGAAAAGCTTTATTGGAAAAGTAGAAGATGCATTGGAGTTTGGAGGCGTCAAAAAAGATATTGCCCTGTTGGTCATTTCCGGCATCGCTTTGATTATCAGCCTGTTTGATTTACTGCCGCTGCCCTTCCATGCGGCATGGGTGGCGATCATCCTTTGCGGAGTTCCCATTATTTTAGAGGCCGTGATCGGGCTTGTAACTGCCTTTGATATTAAGGCCGACGTACTGGTGTCCCTGGCGCTTGTCGCTTCCGTTTGTATCGGGGAGGATTTTGCAGCCGGGGAAATTGCATTCATTATGCAGCTTGGCGCACTTCTGGAGGACCTTACGGTTGCGAAAGCCCGCGCCGGAATTGAAAAACTGGTGCATTTAACGCCGCAGACAGCAAGAGTGATCAATGACGGAGAGGAAAAAATGATCGCTGCAAAGCGGGTGCAGGTTGGTGATCTGCTGCGCGTACTCCCCGGTGAAACGGTGCCGGTGGACGGAACGATCACATCAGGGCAGACTTCCGTTAATCAGGCAGTTATGACCGGTGAATCTCTGCCGGTGGATAAAGGTGTCGGCGACACCGTTTCCTCCGGTACGGTCAATCAGTTTGGTATTTTTGAGATGGAGGCGACAAAGGTTGGCGAGGACAGTTCTATCCAGAGAATGATCCGGCTGGTACAGTCGGCTGACGCGGGCAAGGCAAAAATTGTAGGTCTTGCTGACCGGTGGGCCACATGGATCGTCGTAACCGCTCTGGCAGCTGCTGCGCTTACCTGGCTGATTTCAGGGGAGATTATTCGTGCCGTTACCATTCTTGTCGTATTTTGCCCCTGCGCTCTGGTCTTAGCAACTCCTACGGCGATCATGGCTGCCATTGGAAATGCGACCAAACACGGGTTCCTTGTCCGGGAGGGGGACGCCCTGGAGCGTCTGGCGAAGGTATCGAAGATCACATTTGATAAAACAGGTACGCTTACCTTTGGAACGCCGAAGGTCATTGCGGTAGAAAGCGTATCTGCTTTCGGAAAAGACGATATTTTTGCATTGACGGCTGCTGCGGAGCAATTTTCAGAACATCCTCTTGGAAAAGCGATTGTGAAATGCTATGGCAGGAAACTGCAGGCCGCAGCGGAATTTCGCATGATTCCCGGTGAAGGAGTTACCGCAAAAGCAGACGGTAAACGGATAAAAGCCGGAAATCTGAGGATGATTACCGGAAACGGGGACATTTCTTTTTCTCCTTCTCTTGTTTCCGGGACCGAAAGATATCTGAACGAAGGAAGCACGGTAATCTATGTAGCGGTGGATGAGGAACTTGCGGGATATATTGTACTTTCTGATACGGTCAGGGAAGAAAGTGCGTCGATGATCGAAGCGCTGGGGAAAATCGGCGTGGAGCCGGTTCTTCTTACCGGGGACAATCAAAATGCCGCTTCTGCCATTGCCGGGCAGCTGCATATCGAGAAGGTTCACGCAAACTGCCTGCCGGAAGATAAACTGAAATGGATTCGCTTTTATCAGGAAAAGAAAGAAGCTGTCTGCATGATCGGGGATGGCGTAAATGATGCGCCCGCACTGAAAATGGCGGATGTGGGAATTGCCATGGGCGGCGTTGGGAGCGATATTGCTGTGGATACGGCAGACATTGCACTGGTAGATGATGAGGTAAAAGAAATTCCTCATCTGCTGGCGCTCTCCAAACGGATGATGGCAACGATCAAATGGAATCTTACCTTTTCCATGGCACTTAATTTTCTTGCGATTGCCCTTGCCATTACCGGTATTCTGAACCCTGTGATCGGCGCACTTGTACACAATGCGGGTTCCGTTTTTGTGATTATCAACTCGTCATTGCTGCTGGGATGGAAAGGAAAAAGCGCGGCAGCTCGGCTATAATGCAATTCGTCTGGATACATGGGAGGGTAACCACCCGGCAGCTTCCATGTATGAATGCTCATGTACGTTAAAGAGGTATAAACAAAATTACTCTTGACAATTTATGCGGTCTTCTATATAGTATGTATAACATATTATATAGGAGGTCGTGCTTCGTGTACTCAATAAAAGAGACGATTTGTTTTAAGCTTATGCGTGCCCGTGACAGGGTTCACGAGTATACCAAACCATATTTCCAGGAAATCGGTATAACCTATGGAAATTATGTGACGCTATTGTTTTTGTATGAGAATCCGGGAATTACACAAATAAGGCTTGCGGAACTCAATCACAAAGACAGGAATGTTATGGTTCAAACGATTGACAAGTTTGAAAAAAAGAATTATGTGAAACGTATACGCTCGGAAAATGACAGACGTGCCTATACTTTGTATTTAACGGAACAAGGGGAAGAAATTGTCAGGAAATATTGGGACATCGTGATTGATGCTGAAAAATTTTTGTTTAAAGATATCTCTGATGCGGAACTGGCGATTTTTCAATCTATCCTTGACAGAGTGTGTGATTAAAGGAGGAGGCACTGTATGGAAAACCAAAAAGTGATTTCAGAAAACCCAATGGGCTATAAGCCTGTTTCTAAACTTTTATTTTCCCTTGCCGTACCTGCGGTTATTGCAAATATAGTAAATGCGCTTTATAACATTGTTGACCAGATTTTTATCGGGCAGGGGGTCGGCTATTTAGGAAATGCTGCTACGAACATAGCTTTTCCGATCACTACAGTTTGTATGGCGATCGGGCTTATGACAGGCTTGGGTTCTGCCGCGACATTCAATCTGGAATTGGGGCGCAATAATTCTGATAATGCAAAAAAGAGTGCCGGTACCGCCGTTACGATGCTTATCGCATGCGGACTTTTTATCTGTATTATTGTAAGAAGCTGTTTGAAGCCTCTTATGATTGCTTTTGGAGCAACTGACCGGATTCTCGATTATTCTATGGAATATGCCGATATTACATCCTTTGGCATTCCATTTCTTCTGCTCTCTACAGGTATAAACCCTTTGGTACGGGCAGATGGAAACGCAGCGTATTCCATGATGGCAGTTATAACGGGAGCTGTTTTGAATACGATTCTGGACCCTTTGTTCATTTTTGTGTTTCACATGGGGATTTCCGGCGCGGCATGCCCTAAAGGACCAGCCCTTGCAGGGCGTCGCAGGCATGTCCGCATGGCTTGTTGCTCGCGGGAATAAAGGAGGGACTGCTTATGATGCCGGACAAGAAAATTAAAAATTTCAGAGAGCTTGAATTTGCTGTGTTCTGCATTGAAAATGTGGCCGCAAAACTTGGTGTAGGTGCAGAGCGTGTCTATCAGGCATTTACTGAAAAAAGTGATATTCTGAACGGCTACATCGTGCCGGAGTATGAAGTGCTGCACACTCAGAGCCGGGAATATATCGTAGACGACATCCTTGCTGTGATGAAAGAAAGGGGTGTGGAAGTATGATCCTCTATCATGGTTCCTATCTGCAAATCGGGGAACCGGACTTGATTCATTCCCGACCCAATGTGGATTTTGGTCGTGGATTCTATGTCACGCCGCTGTATGAGCAGGCGGTGAAGTGGTGCGGCAAGTTTAAACGTCGGGGCTTCTGCGTTTTGAAGGGAGTGAACAGGTATGAATGCAAACCCGATTTTGCTTCAAAAAAAATATAGTCGTGTGATCGAGTATTTTGCAAAACAGCAAGGGATCTCGTTGGATGCTGCACTGGACTTTTTTTACCATTCCGAAGTCTATCAGCTAATCCGGGACGGGGTATCGGATATGCACTGTATGAGCGATGCGTACCTGGCAGAAGAACTGGAACAGGAATACAGCCAGAAAGAATAACGCCAATGGCGTTAATGCTGCAGGAAAAGCCTGCAAAATCGAGGGCACAGAAAAAGTCTGATTCTATGCAAAAAGAATCAGGCTTTTTGAATTTACGACAGAATTTATGACAAATGTCATGCGGATTGCTGACGCAAGACACTTTTGCGGTGCCAGGGATAAGGGTATAATCAGAGATGTAAAAGGTATTTTGGGGCTGTCAGTTCAATGAGAAGATGCATAGCATCTTTAGGCAAAGAACAGGGGGCGCAGCAAGGGAGGCAAACATGATACACATTGAAAATCTGGTAAAACGATATGGGGATCTGGTGGCGCTGGATCATTTTAACCTGGATATCCGCGAGGGCGAAGTGTTTGGCCTGCTGGGACCGAATGGCTCCGGCAAGACGACGGCGATCAACTGCCTGCTGGCGCTGCTGAAATATGACAAGGGGACTGTCACCGTGTTTGGAGAAGAGATGCATCCGGATAGCTACGAGCTCAAACGGCAGATCGGGGTGGTCCCGCAGCATGTTGCTGTGTTTGAACAGATGACGGTCTGGGAAAATATTGACTATTTCTGCGGGCTGTATGTGAAGGATAAGATGGAGCGGAAGCGCCTGACGGAAGAGGCAATCGCGTTTGTCGGTCTGGAGGATTATCGGAAAATGTTTCCGAGAAAGCTCTCCGGCGGTCTGCTGCGCAGGCTGAACATTGCCTGCGGGATCGCGCACCAGCCGCGTCTTATCATCATGGATGAGCCGACGGTGGCGGTAGATCCGCAGAGCCGCAACAGAATCCTGGAGGGGATCCTGGAACTGAACAAAAAAGGCGCGACGATTATCTACACCTCTCATTATATGGAAGAGGTGGAGCAGATCTGCAGCAGGATCATGATTATGGATCACGGGCGCAGCATCGCGGCGGGGACGTCCGAGGAACTGAAGCGCATGATTAAGACGGGAGAAACGATCATAATAGAAGGGATTGTGCTGACGGAGGCGCAGCTTAAAGAGATTGCAGAGCTGCCGCATGTGTTTGCAACAGATTATAATGAGGAGCGCACATTAAAAGTGAAATGCACCAGCGCAAAGCATAATCTTGTGAGACTTCTTAATTATCTGCAGGAGCAGGAGGTGGCGTTTGGCAGAGTGCTTTCGGAACTGCCGACTTTGAACGACGTATTTCTGGAAATTACCGGAAAGGAACTGAGGGACTAGGAGGATGGATATGGGACGATTATATATCAGCAGTCTGAAACGGAATATCCGCAGCAAAGAGGAAATTTTCTGGTCGATCCTGTTTCCACTAATTATGGCAACATTTTTTTATGTGACATTTGGCAGCGGAATTGATGTTGAGCAGATGCAGAAAATTCCGGTAGCGCTTGTCTCAGAAAATAATACTGCGTTTGAGACATTTCTTGACGCGCTGGACGGCGACATGCTTGTTCTCACGCAAATGGAGAGCGCGCAGGCGGAGGAAGCGCTGAAAAACGGCGTGGTGAAGGGAATTTTTTACAGCAGAAAGGAGCCGGAGCTGACGGTCTCCGCTTCCAATATGAATGAGAGCATTCTGGAGGCGCTGCTGGAGGGGTATCTGGAAAATGAGCAGATGCTGACAGATATCGGGAAAAATAATCCTCTGAAGCTTCCGGCGGCGGTTGCGGCAATGACGGATTACCGGGAAATGACTCAGTCTGTGAACATGCTTGGGGAGACGACGGACGATAATATAGCATACTTTTTTGCGCTGGTCGGAATGACCTGCCTGTTTGGAGGTTTTCTGGGAATGGTGGCCGCTATCGATATGCGCGCGGACCAGTCGCCGCTGGCGGCAAGAAGAAGCGCTGCTCCGACGGACCGCCTGCAAATGCTTCTGGCGGAGACGCTGGCATGTTTTACGGTACAGTTTTTCTGTGTCTGCATTCTGCTTCTGTATATGTATGCACTTGGCATTTCCTTCGGGAAAAAATGGATGCTTCTGCTGCCGGTCTGCGTGCTGGGGAGTCTGACCGGAGTGGCGTACGGAATGTTTCTCGGCGGAAGACGTATGGCGGAGGGCTTTAAGATTGCGATTCTGGTGGTTTCCTCTTTGCTGATGAGTTTTCTTGCCGGGCTGATGATGGGAAACATGAAGGATATCGTGGAGCATCACTGCCCTGTTATAAACCGCATCAATCCGGCGGCGTTGATTGCGGATGCGTTTTACAGCGTGTCGGTGTACGACAACCCGGCGAGGTACCGCACGAATCTGCTGCTTCTGGCGGCAATCACTGTGCTTCTGCTGGCGGCGGCATGGCTGACACTGAGGAGGGAACGCTATGAGAGTATTTAAGGGGTATGGAAATATCATAAAGCGCAATATCGGCATCATGGTAATGTATGTCTGCATTTTTATAGGCATTTCCGTAGCGATTCAGAAAAGTCTCGGCGATACGGGCGTGACGGGGAATTTTGCGGCGGTAAAGCTGGCGGTGGCGGTAATTGACCGCGAGGGCGGCGCCCTGGGGGACACATTAAAAAGTTACATTCAGCGGGAGCAGAAGCTGGTGGAGATTGCGGATGATGAGCAGACGATACAGGAGGAGCTGTTTTACCGCAACATCAGTTATGTGCTGATTGTGCCGCAGGGAACGCAGGCGGCGTTTGAAAATGGTGAGGCTGAAGTACAGACAATAAAGGTGCCCGGATCTTCTGCAGGATTTTATCTGGATGCCAAAATCAATTCCCTGCTGAACCAGATACGGGTTTACCAGACGGGTGGATTTTCCTTTGAAGAATCCTGCGAAAAGGCGCTGGCACTTTCGGAAAAGAAAGGACAGGTAACGCTGCTTGACATTAACGGAAACGGCGGGCAGCGTGCGGACTATAATTATTATTTTGCTTATCTTCCGTATGCAATGCTTACCGGAATTATTATGTGTTTAAGCTCTGTGGTCATGACGTTTAAGAAGAAAGAAATAAGGCGCCGCATGACCTGTTCGTCAGTGTCGCTGCTCAGACAGAATATGGCGGCAACCGCGTCCTTCCTGCTGGTGGGAATGGCAGTGTGGGGGATCTGCGTGGCGGTGCAGGCGGCTCTGTACCGGGGCGGCGCATTCACCTCGCCGAACTGCTTCTGGTATCTGCTGAACAGCTTTGCCTGCATGGTAGTGGCGATGACGCTGGCGTATCTCTGCGGAACGGTGGTAAACTCGGTAAACGCACTAAACGGTATCAATAATGTGGTATCTCTGGGACTCTGCTTTATCGGAGGAATCTTTGTTCCGATTGAAATGCTTGGCAATGGGGTGAAAATGGCTGCCGGTTTCACGCCGACATACTGGTACTCCAGGATTAACGGCATTCTGGGAGATTATGAGCATCTGACCGCAGAAATGCGGCAGAATATCCTGCAGGGGCTTGCAATTCAGCTTTTGTTTGCTGCGGCGTGCTTCTGCGTGACGCTGGCGGTCAGCAAAGCAAGGCAGCGGGAGTGATATTTCACATATTGTGCCCGGCAGCGGTCGGGAAGGGCATGCCCTTAGACGTCTGCCTTCCGGGAGACTGGGGAAAATCTTTCCGCGGAAATTTCGGGAAAGGTCTTCCCCAAAACGGTCAATACTGTTAGAATGACAGCAGAGAACGGAAGGAGAAACGCAGAGGGCAGGACGATGAATGAAAAATTTTATATGCTTTCCGAAGAAAAACAGCAGAGGATCATTCGTGCCGGATGGAAGGTTTTTTCGCGGGATATCTACCGAAAATGCGCGGTGGGCGAGATTGCGAAGGAAGCGGATATCAGCAAGTCTCTGCTGTTCCATTATTTTAAAAATAAGAAGGAACTGTATCTGTTTCTGCTTGGGGAAGCGATGCGCGCCGCGCAGGAAATGATCGACGTGCAGAAGGTGCTGCAGAAAAAGGATTTTTTTGAAATTCTGGAGAGCGGGATGGAGCTGAAGCTGAGAATGATGAAGGAGCAGCCGGAGCTTTCGGGCTTTGTCCTTCTTGCGTATTATGAGAAGGATGAGGAAGTGGCGAAGGATGTGCAGGAATGGGCGCAGAAGGTTCTGGAGCAGTATAATGAACCACTGTTTGCCGGGATTGACATTGCACAGTTTGCACCGGGGCTGGATCTTGAAATGATGTACCTGGAGATGTTCTGGGCATCGGACGGATGTGTGCGCGCGATGCTGCAGGCAGGGGAGGTCGACCTGGACAGGGCGCAGCTGGTTTTCCGGAAGCTGGTTGATTTCTGGAGAAGCGTATACCAGCGGAAGGATTATTGTGGAAAGAGGGATTGAGATGGGTGAAATCATAAGGCTCTGTAATCTGACGAAATATTATGGGAAGCACCGGGGGATTGAGAATCTGTCTTTAGAGGTGCACGAGGGAGAAATATTCGGCTTTATCGGTCCGAACGGCGCCGGGAAGAGCACGACCATCCGCACCATGCTGGGACTTTTAAAGCCCGATAGCGGAACGGCGGAGCTGTTTGGAAAATCCATACAGACAAATAAGATTGAGATTTTGCGCCGGGTTGGTTATCTGCCGTCGGAGCCTGCCTTTTACAATGGGATGAAGGTGCGCGAGGCGCTGCAGTTTGCCGCTTCTTTTTATGGAGAGGACTGCCGGAGTGCGGCGGAGGCGCTTTGCGAGAGGTTTAAGCTGGATACCGAAAAGCGTGTGCAGGAGCTTTCCCTGGGAAACCGGAAAAAGGTGAGCATTGTGTGCGCATTCCAGCATGCGGCGGCGCTCTACATACTTGACGAGCCGACCAGCGGACTTGACCCGCTGATGCAGAAGGAATTTTTTGCGCTGCTGCAGGAGAAGAACCGGGAGGGTGCTTCTATTTTTCTGTCGTCGCATGTGCTCAGTGAGATACAGAGATACTGCAGCCGGGCGGCGGTGATCCGGGACGGCAGCCTGGTGGTGTGCGATGATGTGACAAATATCTGCAGCTCGGCATTTAAGCGGGTGACGATACATGGCGTGGACGAGATAAAGGAGCTTGCGGTGCGGAACCTGCAGAAAACCGGGGACGGCGTTTCGTTCCTCTACAGCGGTTCGGCGCAGGAGCTGATCGCGGCTCTTCAGGGGCTGCCGGTGACGGATCTGACGATCACGGAGCCGCCGCTGGAGGATGTTTTTCTGCATTTTTATGATGCAAAGAATACTGCATCGGTGTGAAAAAGATGGAATATCCGGCAGGCATTTTTGCTTTTGTAAGAGCGAAAGTGTCGGAGAGGGAGGTTGGCATATGTTTTTGTTGAAACACGAATTGAAACAGGGATGGAAGGCAATGCTGCTCTGGAGCTTTGCGGTGGGAATCATGATTGTTTTCTGCCTGATGCTGTTTCCGGAGCTGAAAACGCAGATGGCACCGATTCAGGCGATGATGCAGGGGCTTGGCGGGCTCGCCGCCGCATTTGGAATGGACCGGCTGAACTACGGGGAACTTATAGGATTTTATGGGATATATGCAGGGTTTATGCTTGGCATCGGCGGGATGTTTTATGCGGCAATTCTGGGATGTGGAATGCTTTCCAAAGAAGAGGCGCAGCACACGGCAGAGACACTGCTTACGTATCCGGTTGGCAGAGGCAGCATATGCATCTGGAAGCTTGGGGCGGCGGCTGCGCTGCTGCTTTGCTTTAATGTGCTTGTTGTGCTATTTTCCCTGGCGGCGTTTGCTATCATCGGGGAATTTCCCCAGTGGAAACCCTTTGCGCTCTATCATCTGGCACAGCTTACCATGCAGCTTGAAATTGCCGGAATCTGCTTCGGAATATCTGCATTTTTAAGGAAAGGGAGCGGAACCATTGGGATGGCAATCGCATTTGTGCTGTATTTTCTCGGCATAGCCGGAAATATTACAGAAAAAGCAGGTTTTGTCAGATACATCACACCGTATGCCTATGCAGATGGGGCATCTATCATTTCCAAAGGCGCGCTGGACGGCGGACTGGTTGCACTGGGGATAGTATATATGGTCGTGGGAATTATTGCCGGATTCTGGAAATATAAAAAGAAAGATATATTATAGAAGGAAATAGATTCTAAAAACACAAAAAGACAAGCGTACTATGTAAATATTGCAACAAAATAATTTTATAAAACACTTGAAAAAGCAGAAAAATGTGTTATAATAATTATGACATGAAGAAATGTGGTTAAGAACTCTATAGAATTCCAAACGAAAAACCGGAGAGTGGCGGCTCTCCGGTTTTTCTGTTACTTAGGCCGGTTACCGTTAATTTTGCCATCCAGCCATTTGCAGATGAGGTGACATGTCACACCTGCCGCAACAGCAATTATGAAGGTAATTAAGAACCCCATATGAATTCCCTCCTTCCTGTTGCCAGTATAGGGACGGTAACAAAGCCATTATAGAATGATTTCATATAATTTGAAACATTTATTTTGCGAAAACAATGAAAAATTATAATGAGATGAAATCTGCATATTCCGCCCGCGTTACTTTCACAAAATCCTGCGGCGCAAGCTTTATGGTTGCGCCGATTTTTCCGCCGCTCACATAAATCTGGTCGAAATTTTGGGCGCATTCCTGCAGGAATACAGGAAACTGTTTTTTCATGCCGATAGCGGTGCAGCCGCCGCGCACATATCCGGTGATCGGTGTGATGTCCTTTACGTGGATCATCTCCATAGATTTTTCGCCGGCCGCTTTTGCCGCTTTCTTTAAATCGACTTCCTCTGCGATTGGCAGGACAAAGACGTAGTACGCCCTGCTTTTTCCCTGGGCGACAAGCGTCTTAAAGGAAGCTTCCACCGGAGCGCCGGTCAGAGCAGCCGAGTGCAGACCGTCGATAAATTCGTCGCACTCATAGGTGAGCAGCTCGTAGGGGATTTTATTTTTTTCAAGAATGCGCATTGCATTCGTCTTTACTTCTTTTGCCATAATGATTCCTCCTGGCTTTTTATTATATACCCAATTTGCGGGACTGTCATTATTTTCTAAAGAAAAGACGTCGAACAATTTAAAATTCATCAATTTTTTAGAGAAATTAGTACAAAAGTATGATAAGATATTTTCAGATATTCCGGTGATTCTGTCAGTCGGCAGGCGTCGGGAAAATGATGGAAGAACTGAAATGGCGGAAAGGAACCGGGGCATGGAGAATTTTGTACAGTTAAAAAACGTATCGAAGGTCTACAAAATGGGCGAGGTGGAGATCCGTGCGGTGGACGGCATAGAGTTTTCCATTTCCAAAGGGGAATTTGTCGTTATCGTCGGACCGAGCGGCGCCGGGAAAACCACGGTTCTGAACATTCTCGGCGGTATGGACACCGCGACGAAGGGACAGGTGCTGGTGGACGGCGACGACATTGCAAAATACTCGCCGCGCAAGCTGACGGGGTACAGGCGGGATGACATCGGCTTCGTGTTCCAGTTTTACAACCTGATCCCGAATCTTACCGCGCTGGAAAACGTGGAGCTTGCACTGCAGATCTGCAAGCATCCCTTAAAGGCGCAGGACGTGCTGGAGGAGGTCGGGCTTGGAAACCGTCTGAAAAACTTTCCGGCGCAGCTTTCCGGCGGCGAGCAGCAGCGTGTGTCGATCGCGCGCGCACTGGCGAAGAATCCAAAGCTTCTGCTCTGCGACGAGCCGACCGGCGCTCTGGATTACCAGACCGGAAAGGCGATCCTGAAATTATTGCAGGATATGTGCAGGGAAAAGGGCATGACGGTCATTGTCATCACGCACAACTCGGCGATCGCGCCGATGGCGGACCGCGTGATACATATTAAAAATGGAAAAGTGGCACAGATGAAGATGAATGAAACCCCGATGTCTGTGGCGGATATTGAGTGGTAGGATAAGGACGGCAGGACGGAAGATTTTATGAAGAAAAGGGCACTGAGAAAAGATTTTTATATGGAAATCCGCAAGAGTCTCAACCGCTTTCTCTCAATCCTGCTCATTGTAGCGCTTGGCGTGGCGTTTTATTCCGGGATCCAGTCGGCAGCGCCCGACATGCGGTACTCCGGCGATGAGTATTTTGACGAGCACAAGCTGATGGATCTGAAGGTGATCGGAACGCTGGGACTGACGGATAGCGATATAGAGGCATTGTCACAAATTGAGGGCATTGCCAAGGCGGAGCCAGGCTATCTGGCGGACGTGCTCTGCGGTGAGGAGACGCAGAAGGTGCTGCGCCTGGAGTCTGTCACGCCGACCTTAAATAAGCTTACACCGACGGAGGGACGGCTTCCGGAAAAATCCGGGGAGTGTTTTGTGGACGTGGAGTTTCTGGACTCCTCCGAATACGAGATCGGCGACACCATCACATTTTATCTGACGGATGAGGATGACGAGCTGCCGCTGAAAAGAGATACCTTTACCATTGTGGGCGCAGGCAGCAGTCCGCTTTATATCGCCTTCAGCCGTGGAAATACAACGCTTGGAAACGGAGAGCTTTCCGGCGCAGGTTACATTTTGCCGGAGGACTTTGATTACGAGGTCTACACACAGGCTTACCTGGAGGTGAGCGGCGCGCGTGATTTGACAGCGTACACTGACGCCTACGACACGCTGATCGCGAAGGTGATGGACCGTGTTGAGGAAATTGAGGGAGCGCGCTGCGAAATCCGTTATCAGGAAGTAATGGACGAGGCAGAGGAAGCGCTTGCGGACGCTAAAAAGGAATTAGAGGACGGAAGAAAAGAGGGCGAGAGCGAGCTTGCCGAGGCGGAGAGCGAGATCGCGGACGGGGAAAAAGAGCTTGCCGACGGCAAGAAGGAACTGGAGGAAGCAAAAAAGGAACTTGCGGACGGCGAGAAAGAGATTGCGGACGGCGAAAAGGAGCTTTCAGACAGCAGGGCGACGCTTGCGGAAAAGGAACAGGAGCTTGCGGATGCAAAGGCACAGCTTGCCGACGGATGGTCGCAGCTTGAAAGCGGAAAACAGGAGCTTGCTTCTCAGGAAGCTTCCTTTAATAAACAGTATAAATCTGCGATGAAGGAGATTACGTCCGGCGAACAGCAGCTTGCAGATGCAAAGACGCAGCTCGCTTCCGGCAGGGAGGAGTACGAAGCCGGGCTTGCACAATACGAGGCTGGAAAGCAGGAGTATGAAAGCGGTGAGCAGCAGTATGCGCAGGGACTCTCCGAGCTGGAGGCACAGGAGGCGGCATGGCCGGCGCAGAAGCAGGAGCTGGAGGCACAGAGGGCGGAGCTTGCCGAGAATCAGACCGCGCTGGAAGCGGCGCTGCCGCAGATGGACGCGAAGCTGACAGAATTGCAGACGCAGCAATCTGAGGCGCAGGCGCAGCGCGATTCTCTCGGGACGCAGCAGGCGGAAGCACAGGCGCAGCGGGACAGTCTGCAGGCGCAGCTTGATGAGCTGAATGGACAGATTACGTCGCTGCAGCAGGCGGAGGCGGGGCTTCAGGCGGAGCAGAGCGGACTGCAGGATAGCATTGGATCGCTGAACAGTCAGATCGAGAGCTGTAATGTAAAGGTCAGCGAGCTGAATGCAAAAGTCAGCTCACTGGATGGGGAGATTTCCACCCTGAACAGCCAGATCGATTCGTTAAACGCGCAGATCGCGGCGGAAAAAGCGCAGGAGACGCCGGATACGGAGAAAATCAAGGCGTGGGAGACAGAGCTGGCGGGAGTGCAGAGCACTCTTGACGGCAAAAACGCGGAGCGCGCAAATGCAAAGGGCGAGCTGGATAGCGCGAATGCAGAGCTGGCGGGAGCGCAGAGCAGCCTTTCCGATGCACAGAACCGCCTGAACGCAATACCGGGAGAGCTTGCGGCAGCGCAGGAAATGCTTGCGCAGTGTCAGGCAGGTGTGGAGCCGCTTGCGGGCGGCATTGCACAGGCGGATGCGGGGCTTTCGCAGTTAAAGGATGGCATTGCGCAGGCGGATGCGGGTCTGTCACAGTTAAAGGACGGCATTGCGGCTCTGCAGGCGGAGATCACTACGCAGACCGGCAACCTGGAACAGGTAAAGGCGGGCATTTCCCAGATCGACAGCGGTATTGCGCAGGCGGAGGATGGCTTTGCGGCAGGAAAACAGCAGCTTTCGGAGAGCCGCGCACAGCTTGACGCGGCAAAGAAGCAGCTCGATGAGACGCTTCCGCAGCTCAATGCAGCGAAAGCGGAGCTGGAATCCGGAGAAAAGGAAATTGCTGCGAATGAACAGAAGTTAAAAAGCGCACGCAAACAGCTTGCGGACGGAAAAGCGCAGATTGCCAGCGCAAAGCAGACGATCGCGGAAAATGAACAGACTCTGATCGATTCGCAGGCGCAGCTCGCGGACGGCGAAAGTCAGCTTGCCGACGGGAAGCAGCAGCTTGCGGACGCGGAAAAAGAGCTTGCCGATGCGAAGCAGGAGATAGAAGACGGGAAAAAGGAAATCGCAGACGCCGAAAAAGAAATTGAAGATGCGGAAAAAGAGCTTGCCGACGGCAAAAAGGAGTATGAGGACGGCAAGAAGGAATTTGAGGGGGAGATCGCCGACGCGGAGCAGAAAATAGCCGATGCGGAGGCAGATATTGCCGATATTGAGATGCCGGAGTGGACCATCAGCGACCGCAGTGATCTGCCGGACAACATCGGATACGGCGAAAATGCGGATCGTATGCGCAATATCGGGCAGGTGTTCCCGGTGCTGTTTTTCCTGGTGGCGGCGCTCATCAGTCTGACGACCATGACGCGCATGGTCGAGGAGGAACGCACGCAGATCGGTACCTTAAAGGCGCTCGGTTATGGAAAAATGGCGATTGCGTCCAAGTATCTCGGCTATGCGCTGATCGCAACGCTCGTGGGCAGCGTGCTCGGCGTATTGCTTGGCGAAAAATTCCTGCCGTATGTCATTGTGATGGCATATAAGATCATGTATCATCATATGCCGAACGTGGTGCTTCCTTATAATATGAAATATGCGCTGATCGCGACAGGTGCGGCGCTGTTTTCCACGCTGTTCGCAACCTTCGCGTCCTGCTATCGGGCGCTTGCGGATGCTCCGGCGGTGCTGATGCGCCCGCCTGCACCGAAGGAAGGAAAGCGCGTGCTGCTGGAGCGTATCCCGTTTTTGTGGAAGCATCTCAGCTTTTCCTGGAAGTCTACCGTGCGTAATCTTTTCCGCTACAAGAAGCGCTTCCTTATGACGATTTTCGGCATTGGCGGCTGTATGGCGCTGATGATCGTGGGGTTTGGTCTGCGCGATTCGATCATGGATATTGCCACACTGCAGTTTAAGGAGCTGCAGGTTTACGATGGTATGGTGATCCTGGATACGGACGAACCGCAGGAAGAGCAGGAGGCGCTTGAGACGGCGGTTATGCAGGATGCGCGGGTGGAGGATTACACGAAGGCAATGATGCGCAAGGATATCGTGCAGATCGGCAAGAAGCGCTGGGATCTGTATCTGATGGTGCCGGAGAATCTGGAAAGCTTCCGTGAGTTTGTGAACTTCCGTGACCGCACCTCCGGTGAGGAATATGAGCTGACGGACGAGGGCGCGATCATTACAGAAAAGATCGCGAAGGAGATGGATCTGAAGCCGGGCGACACGGTTGCGATTGAAAATGAGGATTACGGGACGGTGGAGGTGCCGGTGGCGGCGATCACAGAGAACTATCTGCACCATTATATTTACCTCACACCGGCACTGTATGAGCAGTGCTACGGGGAAGAGCCGCAGTATGACCAGATCCTCTACCGTGCAAAAGAAGGAAATATCGAGAATATCATGGAGATCGGCGAGGACTTTATGACGTATAAGGCGGCGCTGAGCATCAGCTACACGCAGACGATGATGGATCAGCTTGACTATATGCTGTCGGCGCTTGATTCGGTAATTATCGTACTGATCACCTCGGCGGGACTGCTGGCGTTTGTAGTGCTGTACAATCTGAACAATATTAACATCAACGAACGCAAGCGAGAGCTTGCCACCATCAAGGTGCTCGGTTTCTATGACGGCGAGGTGGATGCCTATGTGTACCGCGAAAATATCCTGCTGACCATCATCGGCGTCTTCGTGGGCGTCGCGCTTGGAATCGTGCTGCACCGCTTTGTCATCGTCACCGTTGAAGTGGATTACTGTATGTTCGGGCGCAACATCAACCTGCCGAGCTTCCTGATCGCGGCGGCATTTACGGCGGTGTTCTCGATTTTCGTGAACTTTGTAATGCATTTTAAGCTAAAGAAAATTGATATGGTGGAAAGTCTGAAGAGTGTGGAGTAGGAGCAACACCTGAATCCGGACAGGAGATTATATGGCGAAGTTACCACAGGAATTTCTGGAGAAAATGAAAAAGCTGCTCGGCAAACAGTATGAGGCATTTCTTGCCTCATACGAACAGCCGCGCCAGTTCGGGCTGCGTGTAAATACGGCCCAAATATCTACGGAGGAGTTTGAGCGGCTTGTGCCGTTTCATTTGAAAAAAATTCCCTGGGTGGAGAACGGTTATTTTTATGAGGAGCAGGACGCTCCGGCGAGACATCCGTTTTACTATGCGGGGTTATATTATCTGCAGGAGCCGAGTGCAATGACTCCGGCTTCGATCCTGCCAGTCAGGCCGGGCGACCGGGTGCTGGATCTCTGTGCGGCGCCGGGCGGAAAGGCAACGGAGCTTGGAGCGCGGCTTCGCGGCGAAGGACTTCTGGCAGCGAACGACATCAGTGCTTCCCGTGCAAAGGCGCTTTTGAAAAATATCGAGGTATTCGGCATTCCCAATGCTTTTGTGACAAATGAGGTCCCCGCGAAGCTGGCGGAGCAGTTTCCGGAATTTTTTGATAAGATTCTCGTGGATGCCCCCTGCTCCGGGGAAGGTATGTTCCGCAAGGATCCTGCTGCGGCTAGGGCGTGGGACGCCCGGAAGCCTTTTGCGTGCGCAAAGCAGCAGAAAGAAATCATTACCCGCGCCGCGCAGATGCTTGCGCCGGGCGGACAGCTTTTGTATTCCACCTGCACATTTTCGCCGGAGGAAAACGAGCAGGTCATCGCTTATCTTCTGGATACGCAGGACGATATGGAGCTGCTGGAGATCCCGCAGTATGAGGGCTTTTCATCGGGCATACCGACTGTGGCAGAAGAGGATTGGATGGAGGCTGCCAGAGCGGGCAAAGGGGAAAGATCGGCAGCATCCGGCAAGCGGGACGAAAAATATACGGATTTGAGAAAATGTGTGCGTATCTTTCCGCACAAGATGCCCGGCGAGGGGCATTTTCTGGCGCTGCTGCGTAAAAAGAAGCCGACGGACGCTTTGGATGGCGGCCAGGACGGGGCGGCGAAACGGATAGAGGACCGGACCATCTGTTTAAATAGCGAAAGACGTGCGGAATACCGGAAATCTGTGCCGGGCGGACTGCAGGGAAAAGCGGCTGCATCAAAAGCGGAGATGGAAATATTGCAGGAATTTCTGCGGGACGTTTCCATGCCGATGGATATATCACGTTTGGAAATCCGCAAGGGGCAGGCGTATTATGTGCCAAAAGAGACAAAAGAAAACCGGGGTCTTGTTTTTCTGCGCAACGGGCTTTATCTTGGAGAGGTGAAAAAAGACCGCTTCGAGCCGAGCCAGTCCTTTGCAATGGCGCTGAAAAAGGAAGAATACGCCGCTGCGATCGATTTAAGCTGCGGCGATGAACGTGTGGTAAAATATTTGAAGGGCGAAACGATAGAAGTGGACGACCTCGCGGAAGCAAAAGGAAAGGGCTGGCAGCTTGTCTGCGTGAACGGTTATCCACTGGGCTGGGGGAAACTGGCGAACGGTACGCTGAAAAATAAATATCATCCCGGCTGGAGGATGAAATATTGACGCTGAAAATGCCGGAAACAGGACACCGGCATTTTGATGTATTAATGGCGATAGTATGATAATGCTAACACAAAGAATAAAAAGATTAAAAAAATTAAAGATCAAAAAATCAAAAAAAATTAAAAAAACACTTGATTTTGTAAAAAGAAAATGCTATACTTACAAAGCTTGATTGAGAAAGCAATCGATGCGTGGCTCAGCTTGGTAGAGCGCTGCGTTCGGGACGCAGAGGTCGCAGGTTCAAATCCTGTCGCATCGACTCTTGGCAGGGGCGCCGGAAATACTGATAAATACAGTATTTCCGGTATTTTTTTGTTTTTAACAAATGCTCCTAAATGGAGCGCCAGGTTCCAATTTTTCGTTTGTTCTAACACTTATTCTAACACTTTAATAATTTTTTAAAATCCGTCAATAACGCGATTCTCGATCAAGCATACGAAAAACCTTGAATTTAAAGGTATTTCAGACGATTAGAATATCAAAGAATCCATTTTAGTGATCCCGACAATCAATGTGCCAATAAGTACAACTGTGTCTATAAGCAGAACGCTTACGATACTTTTAACCAAATCATATACAAACAGTATAGAAAATAACTCAACGGACAACGCAATAAAACATAGATAGTTTGTCAGATATTCTGTTATGAGTTCCCCATGAAGGTAATTCATCAGTAGCCTTGCATGTATAACCGGCCGTAAAAAAAGGCGGATAATAATGCAGGCTAATGGATAGGTGAAAATAAAAGCTTTATCTACAAGCGAAGTTGCATTTCCGTTACTCCACTGAACAGGGATTTCCGGCGGCAGTTTCGTATATGATACGAATCCGATTATCAAACATAGTGAAGCGATAATTGTCCATGTAATAAAGCTTCCCCATATATACAGAAAGCTGACCGAATCCAGTTTGATAACAGTTTTATTATCATTCCAATAAGTCTGTAAATCTGTCACATATTTTTCCACTTGCATTTCATCAAAGCTGATATTTCCGGCAGCAAGCATTTTTTCGCACATAATCTTTGCTTTGTTTAAGTCCGCGATCTGTGTTTGAAGCGTCGCTGTCTGCTTTTCTATCACGTCCATTAAAGGTACTTTATTGGACATGATGTACCGAATATCTTCAATGGAGATTTCCAATGTACGCAGATAAGCAATTTTCTTGATATTTTCAATATCTCGTTCGGAATAATCCCTATATCCGTTTTTATCATTCCTCGCTGGCTCAATAAGCTTTTCCTTTTCATAAAAACGTATATTGGAACGTGCTAATCCTGTTCTTTCTTCAACCTCTTTTATTGTCATATATCGTGCCCTCCTGCTGTAAATAATAAGGTATCAACAAGGTTTACAGTCAAGTCTTTTTTCAAATTTTTTAAAACAAGAGCTTCTGATGATTGTAAAACGAAATCAGATAGAAAAATGATGGATATGTCGATAGTAAGGATGAGATCACTGGATTAGCCGCATGTAATGGATGCTGCAGGTTATAGATGTGTGAGCGGAATGCGGTGATAGATGCACATTCCGCTCTTAGGGGAGGGACGGTCAGTAAGCCCGTCCGAACCGATGCCGCCGCTGCTCATGTGTAAGGTTAGCCTGAAGCGGAGCGCTATGGACACTCCCACTGCAGTTTAAATTATCGATTCGGCTCCTGTGCGCCGTACACCACGCGGATTGTATAATCCACATCCTCTATCGGAGCATCAGCATCGATCACAACGCCTGCGCTGCCTTCATAAGTATCTGTCGCTAAAGCCTCATAATCATCTGCGGCATGACGAATGTTAAAGCTCTGGATAACGCCGCCTTCCTCTGTTGCTATATTAGGAAGCGTCAGGCAGAGATATGTGAATTCCTCTGCACCAGCATTGTCCGTCTTGTAGATATACGCATTTTCGCCCTCAATGGCATTTTCAATGGTTTCTACAAAACTGTACTGATAAGAGAATACCTTGTCGCCCTCGCTGTCCAGTGCAGTCATGGAATCGTCTGTGAATGTGAAAGAGGAAATATCATCCTCAAATCCTGCCGCCTGGATTTGCAGGGCTTTCAGGCCCTCACCGTCCAGATCATCCATGCCGATCGCAGGGCCAAAGGCTTCCGCCGCCGCTTCATAGGCATCATCCAAATCCGGATTTTGTGTAAAGGTGTAAAAGGCCGTCCAACCAGCGTCATTTTTCCAGTCAGCAAGCGTTTCTCCGGTTGCTTCTTCTTGAGAGGTTTCTTCCTGCTGAGATGTTTCGCTTTCCGCAGCGACGAAGCTATTTTCGCTGTTGTCTGCGGAAATTCCGTAACCGCCAAGAGAAAGTGACAGCATAGCCGCCAGGATAAGTGATAAAAGTTTTTTCATGAGTATAGATCTCCTTTTAATTTATTTTCTAACCCTCGGTGGATGTCTGCAAATTCCATAGCTTTGCATATAGTCCATTTTGGGTAAGAAGCTGTTTATGGGTTCCTTCTCTACGATCTGTCCTTCATCCAGAACAAGGATGGTATCTGTGCCTGCAACGTTTTTTGACCGGTGAGCGATCACGACAACTGTACGCTGGCTTTCTTCTTACAGACAGAATTCGTTCTGTACCCCTAAAACGCCGCAACGGAAATGCCCCTTGCGGAACATTCCCGTTGTGTTTGTTATATATGAAATTATCTGCACGCTATGGCGAATAGAATAGTTGGTCGGTGATTTCCAATATGTTCTTCAGATCATAAGAATCACCGTTCCCGGTAAACTTGCTGTTATAAATCATGCCCCATGCTCCATACAGCACAAAAGTAGCGAAGGCTTCTGCATTGTCCTCCGTGATATGGAAACGATTGTTAAGCCGTTTTTCCCGGATGCCTTACAAAATAAACCTGGAATAGGGAACAACCATGCAGTCTAACATATGTACCAGATCATAGAGCTTGTAGGAAGTATCGGAGATGGATGCGTCACAGCGCGGCGCAAAATTTTCCATATAGCCCTGTATATCTTCCTCAACCATGCTGCGAAATATCGGCAATTTTTCTTCAAAAGAAACTGCCTCATCCTCAAGAATCCTGCATTTTCGTTTTAAACGCTTTGCAATATATTGTTCCATAGAGGCAAGGTAGATGTCCTGCTTAGACTTGAAATAGTAGTAGAACATCCCTGGTGCTCCGTTTACTACATTCAAAATATCCCGGACGGAAACCGCTTCATAACCTTTTTCAGCGAAAAGAGCAGATGCAGCATCGATCAATTCCTGCCGTCTGACCTCCGGCTTTTTACTGTTCTTTTTCAGATCATGCACCTCCTTGTTACTAGTTAGAACAAACTAACCCGCTATTCTAATAAACGCCCGTCCGTTTACAGAACGAGCGTCTATCTAAATAATACTCAGCAGCTTACCGCTTGTCAAGAGATAAACACCAATTCGGACAAAATTTCCTGTGGATCTCTTGTGGAGAAATTCCAAGATGGCAATGCCCTTTTGGCACAGGACTTTGCTAATTCCCGGTAAACAGGACTTAACTACTTGCAGCGCTATGGCAAACACAGTAGGAACAAACACTATTTGCCTCTGTATCCTTACATGGGCAGACATATTCCGGTTTTTCAGAAACAGAAAGGCATTTCCAGTGTGTTGCCTGCTGTGGGTGCATAGGACGTTTCTGCACAAAAGCGAGGTAAATACTTGCAAGAATAATCCATTTATGCCCTATGGAGCAGTCTGCCATATAGATATCCAGGTATCGCTGAAGTGCTTCGTATAAATTACGGACAGATTTTGTATCTATCTCAAAATTTTCAACAGGCGTATTTCTCATAGAGAGCAAAACGTCTCTGTTAAAAGAGCTGATTACCAGAGACGGATCAGCGTGTTCCAGTCTGTCCCATTCATCGGCGGTTATAGCTTCGATTAGTTTATTCAGTAATTCCTGTACCTGCATTTTTTGCTCCCTTCTTTCCAAAAAGCAATCCACCGAAAAATGTTACCGTATTTTCGCCATTGTTGTACTGTATCCCGGCGGCTTTTGCAAGTTCATAAATATTAAAACCATAACCTTCTATGGAGTGATGTAAATACTCTGGAAAGCGGCAGGGAGAATCAGGGTAAGTGCATTTGGTACATTTTCCGCACCCTTCATTGGAAAGCAATAAGTAATCCAATAAAAACACCTTGAGTTTTTCATCGAAAATATCCACGCTGCCCTTAAAGCAAAGCAAGGCATTATGCATACCCTCAATATCAAACGAATGCTCCAAGTCATATTTTATAGAGAACAAGAGCATTTTCTCGTATTGCAGGACTCGCTTTTTACATTCATCTATCTTGCCGATTGCAGGCGGACAAGCCCAGGTCGCGCCGTAATTGTGGCAAGAATTTTCTTTACAGATTTCCCGTATCACCGGGTAAAACAACAAATCCTTTGTATTGATAAAATCTGCTTGCCATATACCACTCTGTATGGCAGTCTCTTTGATTTTTTCGCAAATATCCATTTTTACATCCCCTGCATTTCCCTAAATTATAAATGTTAGGATTCTTAAAATCTATTTCAATACTTCTTGCAAATATTTTATTTTCCCGCCTGCTCAAGCATCTTTTTCACCAACTGCTGAAATTGTTCGCTGGTTTCATTGTCCGGCGGCAAGATCTTTTTAATCTGTTCCGCAGCTAACGTTGTCCACATCATCAATGGGATATGATTCCGGCTTTGACTCCTGCGCGGCGATCATTCCCGTCACAGGTTCCTGAATCCCCTGACTTGCTCCCTCGGACACCCCGGTTCCTTTTGCGGGATATGCCGCCCGCTGCAAAGGGCCAAAATCCGCTGTCCGGGAGTTCCGGGTAAAGCCCTGGATACGCACATTTTCCGTATGTTTTCATTATACAGAATAATTGCAGAAATGCAATTTCAAAAGAAGGAATATCCAGGCGGGAAAAGCACTGCAGCGAGCCAACCTCAGGACAAAATGTCCCAAAGTCCGGGGAGCGTGTTCGTCTCAAAATCTTATGAGACGATTCCCAACTCCGCCTTCAGGAAATCTCGGGAAATTATTTCGTCAAATGTCGGAAAATATTTGTAAAATACAGGAATATGACGTATGATATAGACAATGTAAGCGCAAACGAGGTGTTTTGAATGCAAAACCGCCCCAAAATTGCAGATGACATTCTAAAACGTAAATTTGGAAGGCAAAGGAGCGGTTTGGTTTTGATTACGGGACTTAAGCAGTGCGGAAAAACCACAACCGCCGAACAGTACGAGAAGGAGTGTATCATATGAAATTAGTGACATTTACAATAAGTGAAAAAGAACAGGTCGGCATTTTAAATTCTGCCGAAACCCATATCTACCCGGTTTCGGCTTTCCATCTTCCCTATGAAACAATGAACGAGCTAATTCAAAGGCTTTCCCCGGAGGAAAAGGAAATTCTTGCATCTTCCGCTGCGAAAGCGCCGGAGGAGGTGGCTGGCGCGGTTGAGAAAAGCAGCGTCCGTCTGCTGGCGCCGATCCCCTGCCCGATGCAGGATGTGATATGTCTCGGGATCAATTATATGGCGCATGCGGAGGAATCCGCCCGTTATAAGAAGGAAGCGTTTGGCGGCGAGCGTCCCTACGCGATTTATTTCTCCAAGCGGGTGAACCGGGCGGTGGCGAACGGGGAGCCGATCCTTGCGCACGCCGATCTGGTAGACAGCCTTGACTATGAAGCGGAGCTGGCGGTGATCATCGGCAGGGATGCAAAGGACGTGGCAGAGGAAGATGCGGAAAAGTATGTGTTTGGCTATACGGTACTTAATGACGTGAGTGCCCGGAACGTTCAGACGCGCCATAAACAGTGGTATTTTGGAAAGAGCCTCGATGGTTTCACGCCGATGGGACCGTGCATTTTGACGGCGGACGAGGTTGCATTTCCGCCAAGGCTGAACATCCGGTCGCGGGTAAACGGCGAGCTGCGCCAGAACAGCAATACGGACCTGCTTATCTTTGGAATTCCACATATTATCAGTGAGCTTTCCCAGGGAATGACTCTGAAAGCGGGAACGATTATCGCCACCGGCACGCCGGCCGGAGTCGGCATGGGCTTTCAGCCTCCGGTGTTCTTAAAAGACGGAGACGTTGTGGAATGCAGCATTGAAGGAATCGGAAGCATTACGAACCCGGTGCGGTAATGTGTGATATCAGGCAAGATGAGCCTGGTCTATTTTCTGTTTTGAAAACCATTCAAATCATTTTCCGAAGCTGCGGACTATCAGGTAAGCGAAGAAGGCGGGGACAATGACGATTATTTTTCTTGACAAAGAGATAACGTATGTTGTATAGTAAGACAAGTTAGCGGCTTCTAACAAAGGCTGCTTTTCTTGTGACAATTGGTTAGCAATAGCTAACTAAACAATAAGTGATGGGAGGCAAACATGAAAAAGACTTTATATGTGATTTTGGGATGTGTTGGCTTAGTACTTGGCGCGGTGGGAGCCGTTCTGCCGCTTATCCCTTCGGTTCCGTTTCTGCTTCTTGCAGCATATTGTTTTGCAAAAAGCTCGGAGCGTCTGCATAACTGGTTTATCGGAACAAAGCTGTACAAGGACAATCTGGAGAGCTACGTGGCGGGAAAAGGAATGACAAAGAAAACAAAGATTCGGATTATGGCTACGGTGACAATCCTGATGGCGATCGGATTTATTATGATGCATCAGGTTCCGGTGGGACGGATCGTGCTCGCCTGCGTGTGGGTATTTCACATAGTATATTTTGTGATGGGCGTGAAGACAATTCCGCAGTAAACAGGTTACTTTCCACTGCGTTCACGGCAGGTGTTTGGGGCTGGCGTGAACAGCAACGTAAACAGAACGTCCTGAATATAAATTTTATTTTACGCGTTGCGCACTCATTGTTAATGTATTATGATGAGTATGCAGCGCGTATTTTTTGCGGGCGAGAGAGCGTTTATCCGCGAACTGCTATAGAAAAAGAAATCAGGATGACAAGAGGCAGGTGAAAGGCATTATGGAGGGAAAACATCGGATCGGGGTGCTGTCGGATACCCACGGACTTTTGCGGCCGGAGGTGCTGGAGTATCTGCAGGGATGCGAGGTGATTCTTCACGGCGGAGATATTAATCGGCAGGAAATTCTGGACAGGCTGGCGGAGATTGCTCCTGTTTATGTGGTGCGTGGAAACAATGATAAGGAGTGGGCGGAAAAGCTGCCGGAGACGCTGCGGCTGGAGCTTTACGGTGTGAGGATTTTTATGATTCACAACAAAAAGCAGGCGCCGAAGAATCTGGACGATGTGGATGTGATGATTTACGGTCACTCTCATAAATATGAGGAAAAGCGGGAGGGTGGACGGCTATTGCTGAATCCGGGAAGCTGCGGACCGAGACGGTTTTCGCAGCCGATTACCATGGCGGTGCTGGAGATTGCGGATAATGGAGAGGTTTTCGCAGAGCGGTATGATATCCCGCACAGAACGGAAGCCGGAAATGACACGAAAAGAATGAGTGATGCTAAAAACGGCGTGGCAGGAAATGCCTTGAAAGAAACTGGTGATTCCGGGAATGGTATGCAGAGAAATGCCGCAAAAGAAACTGGCGATTCCGGAAATGGTATGCAAGGAAATGCTGCGAAAGAAACTGGTGATTCCGGGAATGACATGCAGAGAAATGCCGCAAAAGAAAATGTGATGTTTCGGAAAGCAGCAGCCGGGGAAGTCAGCGATCTGCGCCGGGTGATCGAGATAATCATGAGAGACACGCAAAGGGGCAGGTCGGTGCAGGAAATGTCACATAAGCTTCAGATTTCGGAAGAACTGGCGGAGCAGATCTGCCGCCTGTATCTGACACATCCGGGCGTGGATGCGGACGGGATCATGACAAAAATGGGACTATGATGCAGATAGGATTTTACGCCGAGAATATGACAAAAATGGGGCTATGAAGCGGAGGGATGCTATCTATGTACAGTGATGCATTTTGTAAGGTATATAATGAATTTGGCTGGAATTATTTCCCGGAGGCGTTTGGGGAACAGCTCCTTGAGTGGATAAGGCAAAAGGGTGTGAAGGTGGAGAAAAGTCTGGATCTTGCCTGCGGTACCGGAGTGCTGTGCGAGATTCTTTATCAGCAGGGAATCGCGGCGCATGGCATGGATTTTTCAGAGGGGATGATCGAAATTGCCAGGAAAAACAATCCACATATTATATATGAGGTGGCGGACATGATTCAGTACCGCCCGTCAGCGAGCTTTGATCTTGTCACCTGTACCGGGGACGCTTTAAATCATATTCTTAATATAAGAGACGTGGAGCAGATTTTCCGCAACGTTTATGGCTATCTGCGCGAGGGCGGCTTTTTTATTTTTGATATCCTCAATGAGCGTGAAGTGTCGCCTGGCGAACCGATCTGGCTGGATTTCAGTGACGAGGTGAAGGCACAGTTTACGATCTCACGCGATGCACAGGGGATTATAACATTAAAGACGACGGTATTTGAAAACGGGGAGCAGACGTTTGAGGAAAGGATTACCGAAAAGGTTCATGAACCTCAAATGATATGTGATCTTTTGCGCAGGACAGGATTTCAGAATGTGACATGTTCAGATCGGCTGCTGGAGAATGCTGAAAATCATGGGACAACGTGGTTTGTGGTCGCGCAGAAGCGGGGGTGAGAAGCAGATGAAAAAATACTGCAGAAAACTGCGGTTCCGGGAAATAGCAATATTTTTTGTAACATTATTTTTTATGATGCTTCCCGGTATGCCTGCAAAAGCAGGGGAAGCTCCTTTTGCATTTCATATGCTGGATGTCGGGCAGGGGCAGAGCGTGCTGGTGGAGGCGGATGGACATTACATGCTGATTGATGGCGGAGGAAGGTCTTCTTCTTCTTTTGTGGTGAGTTATCTGCAGCAGCAGGGTGTGGAGAAGCTGGATTATATTGTGGCGTCACATTATGATGAGGATCATATCAGCGGCATTGTCGGCGCGCTGCATGTTTTTGAATGCGAAACGATACTTGCGCCGGATTATTATGCCGATACCGAAATTTATGCGTCGTATCTGACTGCAGCGGAGGCGTCCGGGGCGGAAATTATCTATCCGCAGCAGGGAGAGACATACGCGCTTGGCGATGCGGTTATCACGGTGGTCGGTCCGGCCTCTTATGAAAATACACTGGAAAATGATCGCTCTGTGGCAGTGCGGATTACTTACGGTATCACCAGCTATCTCATCTGTGGGGATGCGCAGGCGCAGGAGGAAGAGGATATTTTAAATTCCGGTCTGGAGCTGGCGTCGGATGTTTATGTTGTAAACCATCACGGAAGCGCGGAGTCCAGCGGGCTATATTTTTTGAATCAGATTCAGCCGATTTATGCACTGATCAGTTGTTCTGCGGACAACGCCTACGGGCATCCGTCAGCAGAGACAATGCAGCGATTAGATAACGAGGGTGTTTCTCTATACCGGACAGACAGGCAGGGAACGGTGACGGCGTACTCAGATGGCACCGGGCTGTGGTTTGACCAGGAGCCGTGCGATGATTTTTCTTCGCGGCAGGTGGATGGACAAGGCGCTGTGAATTCCGATATTTCCGGGCAGAATGAATCAGGGCAGAATGAATTGGGACAGCAGGAGGCTTCTGACTCCGGAAACCGGGGAACAACGTATGTGTGCAATCTGAATACAAAAAAATTTCATTATACTTATTGCGACAGTGTAAATAAAATGAAGGAGTCGAACAAGAAATTTACGGACGAGAGCAGAGAAAGCCTGATTGCGCAGGGGTATGATCCGTGTAAGAATTGTAATCCTTAACCTGTTTTGTCCATATTCCATATGATTGTGTGCATGGACGGTTTTTGTGATGAAATTATATAATGATGCCAGGATTTTCGGATACCGGATATGCCGCCTGCGGATGGCGGGCGCGGGAACATGCGAATCCTGGCATCATGTGATTTTTCACATACATAAAGGTTTCCCACATAAATCATACTTTATCCCCAGAGTGTTCACATAGACGACATATATAGGAGGTATACTGCCTGTGAATCGATAAAGGAACACGGAGGGTAAATAATGATGAGAGGAAAGTATTTTGCGATGATGATGGGTATGACGCTTGCGGCAGCGTCGGTGACGGCACAGGCGGAAGCGGCGGCAAATATGAGCAGAGGAATCACGGCAGCGGCGGCGTCAGTGAAGGAGCAGACGACGGAGAGCACAGAGACAGCGGATGAAGAAACGACGGATGGAGAGGAGCCGCCGGAAAAGCCGGACGGAGAAGCAATGAGTGACGGAGGGCAGCCGTCGGCAAAACAGGACAGAGAAACAATGAGTGACGGAGAGCAGCCGCCGGAAAAACCAGACGGAGAAACAATGAGTGATGGAGAGGAGCCGCCGGAAAAAGCGGACGGAGAAACAATGAGTGACGGAGGGCAGCCGCCGGAAAAGCCGGACGGAGAAGCAATGGGAGACGGTGGAGCGCCGGGTGGACAGGGCGATCCCGGAGGCATGGGGCAGCAGGGCGTTGAGAGCTACGACGCGGTAAACACCTATGAGGAAGCCGTGACTGTTTCCGGCGAGACGATCGAATCCACGGGAATCGATGAAAATGCGGTGCATGTGACGAACGGGGCGACGGTCACGCTGGATAATGTGACGGTAAACCGCACGTCGGCGGACAGCACGGGCGGCGACAATTCTAGTTTTTACGGTGTCGGCGCGGCGATCCTTGCCACAGACGGCACGGCGGTTGTCAAAAACAGCAGCATTACCACGGACGCGGCGGGCGGAGCGGGGGTGTTTGCCTACGGTGACGGCGTGACTTATGTGGAGGATACGACGATCGAAACGCAGCAGGATACGTCGGGCGGACTTCATGTGGCAGGCGGCGGTACCCTGTATGCGTGGGACGTCACAGCGGTGACGAACGGCGGCTCGGCAGCGGCGGTCCGCAGCGACCGGGGCGGAGGTACCATGGTGATCGACGGCGGCTCCTACACCTCAAACGGGTTTGGCTCCCCGGCTGTTTACTGCACGGCGGATATTTCCATTAATAACGCACAGCTCACGGCGACCGGCTCAGAGGCAGTGTGCATCGAGGGCTTAAATACGCTGCGCCTGTATGACAGCGAGCTGTCCGGCAGCATGATCGACGATGATCAGAATGATAATACCTGGACGGTGATCGTGTACCAGAGTATGTCCGGGGATTCCGAGGTGGGCAACGGCACCTTCCAGATGACGGGCGGTTCCTTAACCTCCGGCAATGGCGGTATATTTTACACGACAAACACGGAATCCACGATCACGCTGGAGGATGTGGAAATAAATTATGCGGACGACAGTGAATTTTTCCTGCAGTGCACAGGAAACAGCAATGCGCGCGGCTGGGGCAACGCCGGCGATAACGGCGCGGACTGTCTCTTTACCGGAATCGCCCAGCAGATGCAGGGAGATGTGATCTGGGACAGCATCAGCGAGCTTGATTTCTATATGACCGGTGGAAGCGTGCTCGCCGGCGCGATCGTGCAGGATGAAACCTGGGCGGGTGAGGGCGGCGACGGCTACTGCAATGTCGTTGTCAGCGATGATTCGGAGTGGATCGTTACCGGAGACAGCCGGGTGAGCGCGCTGTCCGCGGGCGGCAGCATTATTGATGAAACCGGAGCAACAGTTACCATCCAGGGAGCAGACGGTACCGTTTATGTGGAGGGCGACAGCGCCTACACCATCACCGTCGACAGCTACAGCGATACGGCGGACACCTCCGCGGCAGGAACCGTGGACGGTTGGGAAGCACATGCGGCAGAGAGGGTGTAACGAAGGAAAACACGTTGTATTTTCTGGATGAGCCGAAAAACAAACTAACACGTTACTGCTTGCGCCGGCCTCAAACACCGGCTGCGATGCGAAGCGAGTCCTGTGGGTTTGAGGCGTGAGAACGTGATTCAGGCGTGAGCATATCCCATTCGCGGAGCGAATTTTAAATGGATTTGCGGAGGCTGCTGTGAACGGAGCGAACAGTAAAAAAACACCGGCGGAAATTATTCTGCCGGTGTTGCGTTATGAAAAAAAATAGCGTATACTATTAACCGTTAGGGATTTCTAACTGCACGCGGATAAGCAAAGCGGGAAGAGGCGGATACAAAATCCGCCGGAACGGTGGCAGAACTGCCGGAAGGGGAGGTGATTTCCATGAAGCAGCACAGATTTTGGGCATGTGCGATGGTTGTATGCCTCGTAATGCTATTCTACACCGGAAAAAAACACAAATAAAGAATCAAGGGAGGAAATGAAAATGGATATTTTTAAATTAAAAAATCTTGGAATTTTTGCAGGCGGCGTTTTATTTGGAACAGCAGGGATCAAGCTGCTCTCCGGGCGCGACGCGAAAAAATGTTACACAAACTGCACGGCGGCGGTCCTGCGCATGAAGGATAGTGTTATGAAGACTGCGGCTACCGTACAGGAGAATGCGGAGGATATTCTTGCGGAAGCAAAGCAGATCAATGAGCAGCGCGCCGCTGAGGAGGAAGCCGCAGAGGTAAGCGGGGAAGAGAGCCAGGAAGAAGGGGCATAAGTGAATTTTGTAATTAAACATGAAATTCCGGGGAGAATCCGCGTGCACATGAAGCAGAAGCATATGAGCTGCCTGGAGGCGGACACGCTTCTGTATTATCTGAACAATCTGCAGGGCGTCACGCAGGCGAAGGTATATGAAAGAACGGCGGACGCCAGCATATGCTATACCGGGGGACGGGCGGAGCTGATAGCGGCGCTGAAGAAATTCTGCTACGCTTCTGTTGAGCTGCCGGATACGGTACGGGAAAATTCCGGAAGGGAGCTTAGCCGTACCTATCAGGAAAAGCTGGCGTTCCGGGTTATCCGGCACTATGCGGGAAAGCTGTTTCTGCCGTTTCCGGTGCGCGCCGCCTGGATTGCGGTAAGCTCTCTGAAATACATCAAAAAAGGTCTGCAAAGCCTGGCGGAAAGAAAGCTGGAGGTTTCCGTGCTGGATGCGGCGGCGGTCGGCGTATCCGTGCTGCGCGGGGATTTTGATACGGCGGGTTCCGTTATCTTCCTGCTCGGAATCGGGGAGACGCTGGAGGAGTGGACACATAAAAAATCGGTCGGCGATCTTGCGCGCAGCATGTCCCTGAATAACAGCAGGGTGTGGCTGCAGGCGGACGGACAGGAGGTCCTGGTGGACGCCCGTACCATTAAAAAGGATGACCATGTGGTTGTCTATATGGGCAGCGTGATTCCGTTTGACGGCGTGGTAGTGTCCGGCGACGGAATGGTAAATCAGTCATCTCTCACCGGGGAACCGCTTCCGGTGCATCGCAAAGCAAACGAGTATGTATATGCGGGCAGCGTGCTGGAGGAGGGCGGACTGACGATCGCCGTAAAAAATGTTTCCGGTTCTTCACGCTATGAGAAGATCGTAACGATGATCGAGGAATCAGAAAAGCTGAAATCCTCTGTGGAAGGCAAGGCGGAGCGGCTGGCGGACAGGCTGGTTCCGGTGACGCTGGCAGGAACGGCGGGCGTATGGCTTCTCACACGGAATGTCACAAAAGCGTTGTCTGTGCTGATGGTTGACTTTTCCTGTGCGCTGAAGCTTTCGATGCCGATTGCCGTGCTTTCCGCTATCCGCGAGGCGGGCAATTACCGCATCACGGTGAAGGGCGGAAAGTACCTGGAGGCGGTCGCGGAGGCGGAGACGATTGTCTTCGACAAGACCGGTACGCTCACAAAGGCAAAGCCGGTGGTGAAGCAGGTGGTGCCGTTCTGCAATATGCCGGAGGCGGAGCTTCTGCGCCTGGCGGCATGTCTGGAGGAGCATTTTCCGCATTCGATGGCGAAAGCGGTGGTGAACGCTGCAAAGAAGCGCGGACTGGACCATGAGGAAATGCACACAAAGGTGGAATATATCGTCGCCCACGGCATTTCGTCCACGGTTTCCGAAAAAAAAGTAATTATCGGAAGCTATCATTTTGTGTTTGACGATGAAAAGAGCACGGTTCCGGAGGCGTACCGGCAGCAGTTTGAGACATTGCCGGAGGAATACTCGCACCTGTATATGGCGGTGGACAATGTGCTTGCGGCGGTCATCTGCATAGAAGACCCGCTGCGACCGGAAAGCGCGGAGGTGATAACAGAGCTGCGCAGGGCGGGCTTTTCCAAGATCGTGATGATGACCGGGGACAGCGAGCGCACGGCGGCAGCGGTTGCGGCGCACGTTGGCGTGGACGAGTATTACGCGGAAGTGCTGCCGGAGGATAAGGCAAAGTTTGTGAAGCAGGAAAAGCAGGCGGGACATCGGGTTCTGATGGTGGGAGACGGGATCAACGATTCTCCGGCGCTGTCGGAGGCGGATGCAGGAATCGCCGTGAGCGACGGCTCGGAGCTGGCGCGCGAGATTGCGGATATCACGATTGCAGCGGACGACCTTTATGAGATAGTACGCCTGAAATATTTAAGCAGGGCACTGATGAAGCGGATTCATGGCAACTATGCCAAAATCGTCAGCTTCAACACCGGACTGATTCTTTGCGGCGTGAGCGGAATCCTGCAGCCGCCGACATCGGCGCTGCTGCACAATCTTTCCACGCTGTTCATTAGCCTGCAGAGCATGAAAAATCTGTTGGATGAAAAGTAAAAGCTTCTTTATGATGCTTTCTGCGTCCTGCCCGGAGCATGGGTTGCTGTAAACGGAGCAAACAGCAATCCCGGCTCCGGGGAATTTTTATAACATAATTTTTATAACCAATCAAATTTTATAAATTTTTATAACCAATCAAATTTTATCTTGACATCTTTATACAGATATGGTATTTTATAAATGGTTAGTCAAACCTAACCAAAGAAGGAACAGTGCAGTCTATGCGGCTGTATTTTTTAAAACAAGTAGTTAGATGAAACTAACTAAAAGCATCTCAGGCATATGGTTATTCTGTGATTTTCCGTATTCGTAAACTTCGAAAACCACAGAAACTGATGTATATTTTCCAGGGAAAGGAGACAAAATGAGCGTAGTAATCATTGGCGGAAACGAGAGAATGGAATGTCAGTATTCGGATATTTGCAGGCGTTACGGCTGTAAGGCGAAGATTTTTACCAAGGAAAGCGGATCGATCAGGAAAAAGCTGGGCTGTCCGGATCTGCTGATTTTGTTTACCAACACCGTTTCACACAAAATGGTGATCAGTGCGTCGCAGGAGGCAAAGCGCAATAATATTCCGATCGCGCGCACGCATACGAGCAGTGCGACGGCGCTGCACGGGATATTATCCGAGCATTTCGGGGCAAGATAATTTTGGAAGGAATGAAAAGAATGCTGGAAAAATATTTGATCGAGCATTGCTCGCCCACTTTAGCGTCACTGAAAACGGCGAATTTGTTTACTTACGCGTATTCTTCGGATGAGGAGCTGACGCGCGACGTATTCCGGTGGAACAACCAGCTCGCGGATAAGGGAATAGAGCTGATCGTTCTGCGAAAAATGAAGAGTACGGCGTTGGTCTATGTCTGTCGCACTTCTCATCTGAAGCGGGATTTAAGTCAGCCCGGGGTCGCATATTTTTTGCGGAAATATGGATACCGGAGTGTTGAACCGGCGTATGCGCTGCTGCAGCTGCGCCAAAGGCTGGCGGAAAGCGAAGAATTTCCGCACGAGATCGGCGTTTTCCTCGGATATCCGTTGGGTGATGTGATCGGATTTATTGAGAACGCTGGCAGAAGCAGCAAATGCAGCGGATGCTGGAAGGTATACTGCAACGAATGCGAGGCGGTAAAAACCTTTGCGAAATACAAAAAATGCCGGGAAATTTATGTCCGTCTGTGGAAGGATGGCAGAAGTGTGCGTCAGCTTACGGTAGCTGCATGACAGAAGCGAGCGTCAGCTTACCGCAGCTGTATGACAGATTATTATAGAGGAGGAGCTAAAAAATGAGCAAGGTAGCAGTAATTTACTGGAGCGGTACCGGAAATACCGAGATGATGGCGAATAAAGTAGGAGAGGGTGCAAAGGCTGCAGGCGCGGAGACGGAAGTATTTTCCTGCGATCAGTTTTCTGCGGATAAACTGGACGATTACGACGCGGCGGCGTTCGGGTGCCCGGCGATGGGCGACGAGGTTTTAGAGGAGACGGAGTTTGAGCCGTTTTTCGAGGAATGTAAATCGAAGCTGAGCGGCAAGAAGATCGCCCTGTTTGGTTCCTACGGCTGGGGCGACGGCGAATGGATGCGGAACTGGGAGGAAACCTGCAAAGAAGCGGGAGCTGTGCTGGCGTGCGAGAGCGTGATCTGCGCGGATGCGCCGGACGATGATGCGCAGGCGGCGTGCGAGGCGCTTGGCAAGGCACTTGCTTAAAGCGGACAGTCTGGATGAACTGTTACAAGCGACAAAAAGGGGATGAAAATATCCCCTTTTTTATTTGCATTATTCTGGCATTTGTAATATAGTATAAATAGGGAAGTTATGAGTACACTTCAACGTAAACAATTGTTTTGGAATAAGAGCAAAAAAGTAAGGGGTTATAAATGAAACGAAAAATCAGAAGGATATTGTTGCCGGTGATGATCCTGTTCCTTGTTATATTTGGCGCGGTGTCTGCGCAGGCATCAATGTGGGATTTCTTTGGAGCGCTGCCGAATACGCAGGCAAAAGCCGTTAAAAAGAACCCGAAGATACTGTTTGTAGGAAACAGTCATACGTATATGAACAATGTCCCGGGAATGGTGAAAAGACTGTGTGAAAAAAATGGAATTTCTCCGCAGATTACGACGGTGGTTCATGGCACCTATTCCCTTTATGATTATGCATATCCTGACAAAAATGATGCCGAGCAGGTTAAGCTGAGCAAGAAGCTGAAATTGCTTCTGAATAATAAAAAATGGGATTATGTTATCCTGCAGGATCGCAGATATGAGGGAGTGACAAATACCTCCCGTGCAAAAAAGGCGGTGCAGGCGCTGCGCCCGCTGATCAAAAAATCCGGAGCGCAGATGGTATTTTGCCTTGGCTGGGCACCGGAAAAAGGGCATTCGGACTACAGCAATGGCTGGGCATCTTCTCCGGCAGATTATCTCTCGAAGAAGGCGGATCTCTACTATGCGCTTGCGGATAAGTATAACGCGGCGCTTGCGCCGAGCGGGATCGCTTTCCAGCGTGCAAGTACGCTATTCCCGGAATTGAAGCTTTACAGCGCGGATAAAAACCATGCGAGTGTTGCAGGCAGCTACCTGTCTGCATGCGTGATCTACAGTACCCTGTTTAACAAGAGTCCGGAAGGAACTGCATATTATCGGGCACTGGACGGGATGTCCCGCGCACAGAGCATTCAGGTCTGCAAAAAGCTGCAGGCACTTGCGGCGGACGTTACCGTGCGCGGAAGCAGTCAGGACAACGCAAGACTGAGATTTTCGAAATCGCAGGTTTCCGTGAAGAGCGGATCGAAAACAACGTTTTCTTATAAGATCGTTTCCGGAAATAAGAGCAGCCGCGTTGTTTACTGGAAGTCCAGCGACCCGAAGGTGGCGTCGGTAAGTCAGTCCGGAAAAGTGACTGCCCATAAAGCGGGGAAGGTAACGATCACAGCACGGCTGAGCAACAATAAAACCGGCTCCTGCACTGTTGTGGTGAAGGGCAGCAGCGGAGGAACGAATGCAAACCAGCTTACGCTGGGCAGCAGTCAGCTGTTGATGTATGTTGGAAAGACAAAGACGCTGCAGACAAGTATAGATGCGAAAAACCTGACATTCACATCCAGCAATCCGAAAGCTGTAGCGGTAAACGCAAAAGGAGAGCTTACGGCGAAAAAAGCCGGAAAAGCGCGCATTACGGTGACGGCGAAGAATGGAAAGAAAGCGTTCTGTGACGTCACATCGATCATTCCGGTAAAGAAGATCGCGTTCAGCAATGTGAAATCGGGTATGAAGATTAAGAAAGGCCAGACGCAGAAGCTTTCCGTGACGATTACACCGGGCAATGCATCTGTGAAAACGCTGAAGTGGAACTCGAACAACACAAATGTGCTGCAGGTTTCGCAGACAGGTAAGATCAAAGCGGTTTCAAAAGGGACGGCGGTCATCACGGCAGTGACGACGGACGGAACCAGCCGCAAGATACAAATAAAAATAAAGGTGGTTTAATGTGAGATGAGGAAATGGGCGAGATTTTTTTATCAGCCCTGTCTTCCGCTCGGAGAAGACGGGCGCAGAGTGACAGGACAGAGGGCGCACATTGAATTGTCGAGAAAAGCTGCGGCGGAAGGTATGGTTCTGCTGAAAAATGAGGACGGCGTTCTGCCGTTCTCTTTTGGCAAAAGGGTGGCTGTTTTCGGCAAGGCATGTGCAGACTACGTAAAAGGCGGAGGCGGCAGCGGCGATGTGACGGTAGCGTATACCAGAAGCCTTCTGGACGGGCTTCGCGCAAAGGAGCAGGAGGGCAAGGTAAAGCTGCTGGCGGAGCTTGGCGATTTCTATGAGGAAAACGTGCGGCAGCAATACGCGCAGGGCGTCCAGCCTGGCATGACGGCGGAGCCGGAGGTGCCGGAGGCATTGCTTTCGCGCGCTGAAAAATTTACGGATACCGCGATCGTTACGATCTGCCGTTTTTCCGGCGAGGGCTGGGACCGCACGATCGTTAATGAAAGCGGGCAGAAGGACAATGGCATGGAGCATGTGCCGGAGGACTGCGATGAGATACTTCGCCGCTGTATGCAGGTTTTTGAGCGGGGAGATTTTTATCTTTCCAATGCGGAGCAGCGTATGATAGAGACGGTGCAGGCGCATTTTGCGCATGTAGTTGCCGTGCTGAATGTGGGCGGTATGGTGGACACTGTGTGGATCAAAAACAGCGAGCGCATCCAGGGTGCGCTTCTGGCATGGCAGGGCGGTATAGAGGGCGGTATGGCTGCGGCGGATATCCTCTGCGGCGACGTAAATCCGTCCGGAAAGCTGGCGGACACCTTTGCCGGAAAACTGACGGATTATCCGTCGTCGGCAAATTTCCATGAGTCGGAAAATTACGTGGAATATACGGAAGATATTTATGTGGGCTATCGTTACTTTGAGACGCTTGCGCAGGAAGCGGTGGTGTATCCGTTTGGCTTCGGGCTTTCCTACACTGATTTTGAGATTGCCTTTCAGAAGGCGGAGGAATCGGAAGACCAGATCAGCGTGGACGCGATCGTTACCAATGTCGGGGCGAGGGAAGGCAAAGAGGTGGTGCAGCTCTATGTGAGAGCGCCGCAGGGCAGGCTTGGAAAGCCGGAAAGAGAGCTGAAGGCGTTTGCAAAGACAAGGCTTTTAAAGCCGGGCGAGATGCAGCTTGTGCGCCTGACAGTGAAGAAGAGCGCGCTTGCCTCCTACGATGACAGCGGAAAAGTGGAGAAAAACGCCTGGGTGCTGGAAGCGGGCACGTATTGCTTCCATCTTGGAAATTCTGTGCGCAGCGCAGAGGAGATTCCTTATCAGTACATCTGCGAGGCGGATGCTGTGCTGGAGAAAACGGGCAGCAAGTGTGCGCCGGTTCTGCTGCATGAGCGGATGCTGGCGGACGGAAGCATGGAGACTTTGGAAACGCATCCCGAACAGCAGCCGGATCTGTCCTACGATGCGGAGGCGCTCGGACCGTTTGCGCCCGGCGCTCAGGCACAGGAGCCGAAGCTGCTCTGGGGCGGTTTGCAGGAGGAGCCGGTGATCTCTCTGGAGGATGTATACGAAAAGCGCGCGACTCTGGAGGAATTTATGGCGCAGCTCACCGACGAGGAGCTGGTGCGCCTGCTGTGCGGACAGCCGAACACCGGCGTGGCAAACACGTTTGGGATGGGCAATCTTCCCAAATACGGCGTGCCGAACGTGATGACGGAGGACGGTCCGGCGGGCGTGCGCATCAACCGTGAGTGCGGCGTCTGCACGACGGCATTTCCGTGTGCGACACTGCTTGCCTGCACCTGGAATGAAGAACTGGCAGCGCAGGTCGGCGAGGCAGGCGCGCGGGAAGCAAAGGAAAATAATATCGGCATCTGGCTGACACCGGCGATGAATATTCACCGCAGTCCGCTCTGCGGAAGAAACTTTGAATACTACTCGGAGGATCCGCTGGTTGCCGGAAAGATGGGAGCGGCGATGGTGCGCGGCATCCAGTCGCAGGGAATCGCGGCGTCGGCGAAGCATTTCGCCTGCAACAATAAAGAGACGAACCGTAAGGACAGTGATTCGCGCGTTTCGGAGCGGGCGCTGCGCGAGATTTACCTGAAGGGCTTCGAGATCATGGTAAAAGAGTCCGATCCGTGGACGATCATGACCTCCTACAACATCATTAATGGACACCGCGCTTCCGCAAACAGGGAGCTTCTCACCGGAATCCTGCGCGGCGAGTGGGGCTTCCGTGGAATGATTACCACCGACTGGTGGAACTACGCGGAGCAGCACGAGGAAATCAAGGCGGGCAATGACGTCAAGATGGGCTGTGGCTTCCCGGAACGGACCATGGCGGCGCTGCAGCGAGGAGAGCTTACCAGAGAGGATGTAAAAGCGTGTGCGAAGCGCGTGCTGGAAATGATCATGAAGGTTGGATGATCACAGCTCCCGCATTTTTTTCATGCAGATCCAGTAGTTTTTATCGCTGACATATTTTGCGGCTTTTATTTTTTCATCCGGATCGCCGCGTCCGGGCAGCCAGTCGGAGCGGACGATTCCAAGGCGCAGGCAGCGCCGGGCTTCTGCAAGCGTCTTTTCGCCCGCACCGGCGCGCCGCATATCTGCCAGCAATTTTTCTGCCGTCTTATCATAGGGCGGATTGTAAAATTCCTTCGTATCTGAAAAATATTCCAGATCAAATATCTGGTTTTCGGATGTCTCCGGGAGAAAACAATTGTCCTCAGCCGTGTCCTCCAGATGCAGATAATACAGGGAGGCGCGCTCCTTTCCGTCCGCCTTGCGCAGGATGCGTCCGAGGCGCTGGATGCGCTGGCGCTGCACGGAGGTGCCGGAGAGGATGATGCCAATTGATGCGTCGGGCACGTCAAGCCCCTCGTCAATCGCTTTGCAGGCGATTAGAATCCGGGCGCTTCCGTCGCGGAAGCGGTTCAGCGCGTTTCTGTTTGCAAGCTGCCCCATCTGGGAGTGATATCTGCTCACCTTTCCGGGATGCTTTGCCTGCAAAAGAGCATACAGCTCCTCCGCCTGGCGGATGCGCTCACCGAAGATGATGATCTTTTCTGATGAGGGAAGTCTTTCCAGCAGCTCACAGGCGCAGGAAATGCGTGCGGACGCCAGACAGACAAGGCTTTTTCGCTTAAAGGAGAGATTCATATACGTGGAAGCGGCCCGGGCTGTTTTTTGATTTTTATCGCTGGCGAGCAGCCGCAGCAGGTCATATTTTTCTTTGACAGACATAGCCTTCAGATAAGGATGGGCCTGCAGGAGCCTGCCAAACAGATAATTCATCTGTTCGGTGATAGAAAGATAAGCGTCCTGTTCCTCCGGCAGAAAGGACAGACCAATGTGGTAAACGTCGTATTTGCAGATGGTCCGCATGGACGCCGCCTGCTTCATCCCGTAATGATAGATTTTGCGGCCAAGAACAGAGGCAAGATAATTCTGCGCCTGCCCGGAGGGAAGGGTGGCGGACAGTCCAAGGGAGAAAAAGCGGTCTTTGTATGGCTTTGTATATGGAAGAAATTCAAAAATGAGTCTGTTCTGCTCACTCTCGTAGCGATGGCATTCGTCGGCGATCAGAAGGACGGCCGCGTCGTCTTTTAAATCAGCAAGAATCTGCCGTGCAAGCTCATAGCGCGCGGAGTTGATCACGTAAATCATATATGGGCAGTCTGAAGGCGATTTCCAGCCGGCGCCGCGCAGCCCGATCTTCTGTCCGGCAGCCGCAGGTCTTTGCATTGGAGCGTCAGATTTTTGCATTGATTCTGCTTCGGCGGCGTCTGCCAGAAAGATTTTCAGGGCATGGTGCCACTGGCGCATCAGCGCGCCGGTGGGAACAACGATTTTCACGCGCAGCTCCTGCGGTAGCTTTTTGCGGAGACGCTCCGCCGCTGTCAGCGCGAGCAGCGTCTTGCCGGAACCGGTAACGGCCTGCACCATTCCTCTGCCATCATTTGCAAACCATTTTTTCAGACAATCCTCCTGCCATGGGTAGAGATCATGTTTCACCTGCGGCATGCTCCTTTCCGATATCCGTCCGCACAGAAAAGGAAATTCAATCCTGATGGGCGTTCTTAAATATAGTCTATCATATCGCAGTCATTTTTGAAACAATCTATTGAAAAGCGGAGGCATTTCAGATATACTTTTCGTAAGGTAATACGCGATGCCCGGAGCTATCTGCATTTTGCGGTTTTAGCGTCGGGCAAATAAAAATTATGCAAAGGATGAAACCATGAATTACGAGGAATTTTACGCAGCGCTGCAGCCACAGGAAAAAGAGGTGAAGGACCGTCTTGCGTCTCTGCAGAAGCTTTTTAAGGCAGTGGGAAAAGAGACGGAGAGCGGAGACGTGAAAGGGCTTTCGCGCGATCTGAGCGCGATGGCGGAGGCGGCGGAGCTGCTTTTGGCTGCGCTGAAGGAGATGGATGGCACGGTTTCCGGTTTTGACACCAGAGCTTATTTTGAGAGCGGGGAGTTTGCGCAGCAGATGCTGGACGCCTGCAAAGAAAAAGGCGTGGATGTGCGTGGGGAATTTCCGGTTTACGAGATGTTCCCGTATCGCGTGAGGCTGGATGCGGAAAACCAGGATATTTATATCGACCGCAAAAAGGTGCAGTGTATGCGCCCGCAGAGCTTTGTGGACACGGTGAAGGCAGGGCAGGAAAAGCTGAATAAGGTGCATTTCAATGAGCTTAATTTTGTCAGCGAGCTTGCGGACGCCTACGATCTGGCGGCGTTGAAGCTGAATAAGCGTCCGGGAGCCGACATTTATCTGATGAGCCTGTATAAATTCCTGACACCGATGGGCCGTTTCCGAAAGGATTACGATCAGCAGAGCTTTGCGTTTGATCTGGCGAGGCTGTATTCGTCGGGAATCGAGGAGACGAAAAACGGAAGAAGGTTCCAGTTCGGTTCGAGCCGGAATCAGAGCAAGGCGATCCGCATTCTCGACAAGAACGGGAAGGAGCAGTATTTCGCAACTATCTGTTTCTATGAATAAGGAGCAAAAAGATGAACGAAGAATACAGCGGAAATGGGATTCATTTTCTCACGGATTTCTGGGAGGAAAAATACCTTCGCGAATATATCCGGGACGGCGGCAGCAAGATCAAATTTGTGACAGGCCGCCAGGGAAGCGGAAAAACGTACTTCCTGCAGCTTATGACAAAGCTTGCCCGCCAGGAAAACTACAAGACTGTGCGCTTCTCCGCGCGCGACGTCTGGATGCATGATTTCCGGGAAATTTACATAGAAATATTCCACCAGTGCGATATTCTGGATTGTCTGGAGGCAGTCAGTCATCATCTGATCCGCGAGATGGGGTTCGATGTGCAGGAGATCCCGGACGGGATGCGGTTCATTGATTATCTCTCGCAGAACGGGATGGGCGATGCGCTGACAAAGCGGGAGATCCGCGCGCAGCTAAAGCAGATTTTTCTTGACAATCCAATGCTGGACAACAATTTTGCCCTGGCGTGCAGTATGCTCACCGGAAGTATTCTGGGCTATCCGGTGCTGGAGGAGCAGAATCGTGAGCTGCTTCTGGCGTGGCTGGAAGGCGACCGGACGATCAAGCTTTCTCAGCTGCGGGCAATGGACTTCTATCCGAGCCGCATTACGCGGTATAACGCAAGACATATGCTGCGCTCGCTGGCGGAGGTCATCCGTATGGGCGGCTATTCCGGGTTGTTCATTGCGATTGACGATCTGGAAATTCTGATCAGCCGTTCCAGCCTGGAACCGATTCATTATACAAAGATGAAGCGCGAGGATACCTACGAGAGTATCCGTCAGCTTATCGACGATATTGACAGCATGAAGAATATCATGTTTGTGTACGCCTTTGACCGCAAGCTGATGGACGATGAGAACGCCGGTCTGAAATCGTACCAGGCATTGTGGATGCGCATTCAGAATGAGATCGTGGGCGAGCGGTTCAACCGTTTTGCGGATATGGTGGATCTGGATCGTCTGGCGGCGCAGGAATACACGCCGGAGGTGATCGTCTCGATGTCGGAAAGCATGGCCCAGATGCAGAAAAGCATTCCGGCAGCTCCGCTTAATAAAGAGGCGGCGGAGGAGATCGTGCGGCAGGCGCGCACCGGCGCGGTCGGCATTCCGCAGCTGATTCAGAATGCAATGCAGGAGGTGGACGAGGATGTATGATATCGAAGCGAGACATATTATCGAAGCGCTGCGTTCCGGCATTCCCTCGCGCGCGGTAGGGCAGTATTTTTCTGAGGCGCGCCCGAAAATTATGAAGGAAATCTCAAACCGGCTGGATATGGTCTGTGACCAGGGAAAATCCAGCGGAATGATCATCAGCGGAAAATACGGAGAGGGCAAGACGCATCTGCTGAATACGGTGTTCAACCTTGCGCATTCGAATAACATGGTTGTTTCATATCTTTCGCTGAGCAAGGAAACGCCGATGGACAAGCTGTATCTGGTCTATCAGAAAATTATACAGAATACTTACCTTCCGAAGCGGAGACAGCCGGGCTTTATGCACGAGCTGGAGAAGATATCCGCAAACAGTCCGGTTGCCAATGAAATGCTGCTTTATGCGGCGAAGCAGCTGGAAACAGATAAGCTGTATTATCTTTTCCGCTCTTATCTGAACACGGAGGATTCGGACGAAAAGTTTCTCCTGCAGGCGGATCTGGAGGGCGATTTCATTGCAAATGCGCCGCTGAAGAAGATTTATCGCCGTATTTTCAGCCAGCCTGCAAAATATAATGTGAATTTTACAAAGACGAAGCACTGCCGTGATTATTTCTCTTTCATGAGTCATCTGTTTACGCAGATGGGTTATCATGGGTGGGTGATTTTGATCGACGAAACCGAGCTGATGGGACGCCTTGGAAAGAAAGCGCGCCTGAACGCTTACCGGAACATGGCGGATTTCCTTTTGCCGGATCGGTGCCCGGAAAATACTTTCAGTATTTTTGCGCTCAGCGCGTCCTACGTGGAGGATGTCATCGAGGGTAAGCACGAGTACGAAAATCTTGAGGCGATCTACCCGGAGGCGCAGGAGCCTGCCAAAACCGTGCTGAATCTTCTTGTCGGCGCGCCGCAGCTTCTGCCGCTGACCAGGGACGAGATCAACGAAGTGCTCTGTAAAATACAGGATTTTCACGGCAGAGCCTACGGCTGGAATCCTGATCTTTCGGTCTCCACGCTTGCGGAGGCGACGCAGTCAGGCGGCTACCTGCTGCGCACCAAAATCCGGGCGGCGATCGAGTTTCTGGACCAGCTTTATCAGTATGAAAAGGCCGGGAAAACCACGATCAATGAGCTGGGGAAGGAGACGTTCGCTGAGGACGTGCCTTCGCTGGAGGAATTTGAGTAAAACGAACCAAAGAGAGCGCCCCGGACTGCGATGAATCTACATTGCGGTCCGGGGTATTTTTGCTGCCATGCATCCGAAGGAAACTGCCTGTGGCAGGTCCTGCAGGTGTTCCCAAAACCGGTAAAAAGTTTCCAAAATCATAATGCCGGGCATGTTATAATCCTGGTATCATAGCAGGGAGGTTACTGTGAACAGCAACCAGGGAGAGCAGAAATGACCAGGGAGGAGGAAAACGGGATTGTGAACATGGGAAAAATTAAGTATAATATGAAAAAGGGAGTGGGAGGGGTGAAATGGTGAAAAAGGAAAAGCTGAGAAGCAAGCGGTACTGGCTGGCAGCCCTGCTGTTATTTTTGTGCACGGTTTTGTTCTGCGCGGCTCCGGCGCACGCAGCAAAGCTAAACAAGACTTCCTTGAAAATCACAAAAGGGAAGAGCACATATCTGACAGTTTCCGGGACAAAGACAAAGCCGGTCTGGTCGACTTCAAATAAGAAAGTTGTCACCGTCAAAAAGTATTCGAAATACAAAGCAAAGCTGACGGCGAAGGGAACCGGGACGGCTTACATAACGGCAAGGGTAGGAAAGAAAACCTATAAGTGTAAGGTAACAGTACAAAAAGCGGTAAAAATCGCTGTTGCGAACAGCAGTCCAGGCGAGGCGCAGGCGGTGGCAGGCGCGCTGAAGAAGCTTGGGATAAATGCTGTGATCGTAAAATCGTCCGGCATCAAAGTGTCCTCCTATGATGGTCTGATCCTTCCGGGCGGGACGGACATCAACCCGGCGATGTACCATACAAAAAATAAGGGCAGCGTCGGGATAGATAATTCTCTGGATCGGCTTCACTATAAGCTGCTGGATAAGTTTGTGAAGGCGAAAAAGCCGGTGCTCGGCATCTGCCAGGGAATGCAGATGATAAATGTGTATTTCGGCGGGACACTGAAGCAAAACATCAAAAATCACCGCGGAGTAAACCATGCAACCAAAATCGAAGCCAATTCACGGATCGGAAAGATATACGGGAAAAGCCTTAAAGTTTTCAGCTCGCATCATCAGGCACCGCTTAAAATCGGAAAGAACCTGAGAGCGACGCAGTGGGCGAAGGACGGTACCATAGAGGCGTTGGAGCACCGGTCGCTGAAGGTGTACGGTGTTCAGTGGCATCCGGAGAGAATGAGCAAGGGCGGCAGCCTGCTGAAAAATTTTGCGGCCCTGTGCAGGGGATAGGAAATATTGCAACAGGAAGGACTGCCGGGTGATCGTGGAAAAGAAGGTCATTTCCGCCGACCGAAGCTCTTTCGGTAAAACATGATCGACATCGTGGTTGCGATGCTCCAGCCGACCGGCCATGCCATCCAGATGCCGGTGGAGCCGAAGATGCCGGAGAGCACGAAGGCAAGGACGACGCGCAGCACGAGATCGGTGAAGGTAGTGATCATGAACTGCTTCATGAGTCCGGCGCCGCGCAGGATGCCGTCTGCTACCAGCTTCATCGAGACGATGAAGTAAAACGGCGATACGATCCGCAGGAAGGTCTGTCCGCAGGCGAGTGCATTTTCCGAACTGTGATCCATGAACAGCAGCAGTCCCCAGTGCCCGGCGAAAAAGTAGAACAGAAAAAACGGAACGCACAGCAGCCATACCAGCTTTAATCCGGCACCGAAGCCTGCGTTTACGCGCTCGGTTTTGTTTGCCCCGATGTTCTGTGCGGCGTAGTTTGAGACGCCGTTTCCAAGCGTGGAAAAGGACGTGATCACGAGATTGTTCAGCTTGATCGCGGCGGAATATCCGGCGATGACGCTGGCGCCGAAGCTGTTGATCACGCTCTGGATCAGGATATTTCCTACGGAGATAAAGCTCTGCTGCAGGATGCTCGGAATCGCGATGACGGCGATCTTTGCGAACAGGGCTTTGGAAAACAGCGGGATGCGTCCCTGCGTCGGGACTGCCCGCAGCCGCTTTAACACAACCGCGATCGCCAGCACGCAGCTTACGCCCTGGCAGAGGAAGGTCGCCCAGGCGACGCCCGCAACGCCCATGTCAAAAGCGGTGACGAACAGAATGTCCACCGCGATGTTTGCCGTGGAGGAAACCGCCAGAAACCAGAAGGGTGTCCGCGAATCTCCGAGTGCGGAGAAAATACCGGTCGCTACATTATAAAAAAAACAAAAACGGAAGCCCCGCAATGTAGATGCGCAGATACAGAAGAGAATCCTCCATCAGCTCCTGCGGGGTTTTTATCATGGTCAGAAGCCCTTCGCAGAACAGAAAGCCGCCCAGCATCAAAGCGGCGCATAATACCGCGCTGGACGTCAGCGTCGTGTAGACGGCGCTCTTCATTTCTTCAAATTTTTTTGCCCCAAACAACTGCGAGACGATTACCGAGCATCCGATATTGCACCCGAACGCGAATGCGATAAAGATCAGCGTGATCTCATAGCTGTTGCCCACTGCAGCGAGGGCATTTTCTCCGATAAATTTGCCTGCAACCAGGCTGTCTGCAATATTATAAAGCTGCTGAAAGATAATGCCGCCGAACAGCGGCAGGCAGAATTTCCAGAGTACCGCAGACGGATTTCCGACTGTCAGATCCTTTGTCATATGTTACTTCCGAAAACCATTCAGTCCCCTGCCGCAGCAAATGCCCGGTCTGTGCTGAATGGCTGTATCCTTTCCTTTAAATTTGGAGAGCAATTTTACGCCACTGACAGTATACGCTTCTTATTAAAAAATGGAAAGAGGAAAAAATGAATAGGATTTTTCGATTATTTTGATAATGGTAAAACATCGTTAAAGAAATTGACATACCGGAAAGAAAAGGATATCATGAGTCAGAGAACCAGTTGACGGAAAACTGATTATCCGTGAAAGTGTGCAGAAAATGGAGGGAGAAAACTGATGGACAGAGATAACAAGATTTTGAGGATTGAAAAGCAGACAGACAATCCTTTTTTGAACATGTATGACCTGACGGCGCGCAATTGCGAGGGCGGGATTTTTCATTATTACTTCGCGTCGCGCGGCGAGGGCGAAAGTTTAAAATGTCTTACGCGTAAAAATACGCCGGAGGGAATCATGATCTATGCTGTCCTGAAAGATGATCCTTCGAAGGTGGTGCTGGTGAAGCAGTACCGCTATCCCATCAATGATTTTGTCTATGAAATGCCTGCCGGGCTGGCGGATGCGGGCGAGCGCATGGAGACGACTGCTGTGCGTGAGTTTCATGAGGAAACCGGCATGACGCTGGAGCTTTACGAGGGCGGCGACCCGGTGCTGCGGAATGCTTTTTACACCACGGTCGGGCTGACGGACGAATCGGTCAGCGTGTTGTACGGCTTTGCCGCCGGAAACCCGAACGGCGATTCCAAAGAGGCGACGGAGGATATTGAGGTGGTGATCGCTGACCGCGAGGAGGTGAAGCGCATCCTGCGCGAGGAAAAAGTGGCGATGAAGTGCGCGCAGTCGCTGATCCACTTTTTACATGCAGACCCGAAGGAGCCGTTTGCGTTTCTGGAGATGGAATAGTAGATTATGAAAGAAAAAAGGAGCAAGGTTATGGCGATTATTTTTGATGAGCAGCGGCGCGTATTTGCGCTGCATACCCCGAATACCACCTATATGATTGGGCTTTCCGACGAACCCGGCTACGTCGGGCACATTTATTATGGAAGAAGACTGGAGGATTTGAGCGCCGCATATCTGCTGCGCACCGAAGAAGCGCCGTTCACGCCGTCCGTTCACGCGCGGGAGAAGGGCACGTTTATGGACGTCTATCCGTTTGAGTATCCGGCGGAGGGGACGGGCGACTTCCGCGAGCCGTGTCTGACGGTTCGCACGGAGGAGGGGAACCGTGTCTGCGAGCTGCATTATAAGCGGCATGAGATTTATGCGGGAAAGCCTGCGCTTCCCGGGCTTCCGGCAACCTTTGGCAAGGAAGAGGAATGCCAGACGCTCGACATTTATTGCGAAGATGAGGTGATCGGGCTGGAGGTTGTGCTGTGCTACAGTGTGTTTGAAGACAGCGACGCGGTGATGCGCAGTGTGCGTGTGCGCAATTTATCAGAGAAAAAAATCTATCTGGAGCGCGTGCTGAGCGCCTGCCTGGATATGGATAACGAATCGTTTGAGCAGATCACGCTGAACGGCTCCTGGGCGCGGGAGCGCCATATCGAACGGCAGAAGCTGGCGCGTGGATATCAGGGTGTGTCCTCGGTGCGCGGAGAATCCAGCCATCAGAGTAATCCCTTCCTGGCTCTGGTGACTCCGGAAACCACGCAGGACGTCGGTGAAGTGTATGCGATGAATTTTGTCTACTCCGGCAATTTTCTGGCGCAGACGGAGCTGACGCAGCATGACGCGGTGCGCATGGTGATGGGCATTCATTCGCAGGGCTTCTGCTGGCGGCTGCTGCCGGGCGAGACCTTCCAGGCGCCGGAGGCAGTGCTGGTCTACTCGGACGCCGGGCTTGGAAAGATGACGAAAACCTTCCATGATCTGTACCGCAATCATCTGATCCGCAGCAAATATCTGCATCAGAAGCGCCCGATCCTGATCAACAACTGGGAGGCAACCTACTTTGATTTCGATTCCGAAAAGCTTCTGGCGATCGCCCGCCAGGCGAAAGAATCCGGCATTGAGATGCTGGTGATGGACGACGGCTGGTTTGGCAAACGAAATTCGGACGACTGTTCGCTCGGCGACTGGTACGTGAACGGGGAAAAGCTGAAGGGCGGACTGAAAAAACTGGTGGACGAGGTGAAGGCGCTCGGCATGAAATTTGGCATCTGGTTTGAGCCGGAGATGATCTCACCGGATTCCGACCTCTACCGTGCGCATCCCGACTGGGCGATCCGGACGCCGGGCAGAGAGCCTGTGATGATCCGTCGGCAGTATGTGCTCGATCTGTCGCGCCCGGAGGTGGCGGATTACGCCTATGAGTGCGTGGCTTCCATCCTGCGCGAGACAGATATTGACTATGTGAAGTGGGACATGAACCGCCAGCTCACCGACCTTGGCAGTGCCCGTCTGGAGGCGGACTGCCAGGGAGAGCTGTTTCACCGATACGTGCTGGGGCTTTATCATATGCAGGAGCGTCTGGTAACGGAGTTTCCGGAGCTTCTGCTGGAAAACTGCTCCGGCGGCGGCGCGCGCTTTGACGCCGGAATGCTCTACTACAGCCCGCAGATCTGGTGCTCGGACGATACCGATGCTTTGGAGCGCCTGGCGATCCAGGAGGGAACGGCGCTCGTCTATCCGCTCTCCGCGATGGGTGCGCACGTGAGCGACTGCCCGAACCATATCACCGGACGGCAGACGCCGTTTGAGATGCGCGGCTATGTGGCTCTGGCGGGCACCTTTGGCTATGAGCTTGATATCACGAAAATATCGGAGGCGGACCGCGCGCAGATCCCGCAGCAGGCGGACATGTATCACAAATACAACGACCTCGTGCGCGAGGGCGACTACGACCGCATTGCCTCTTACCGGGAAAATCATCTGTATGATTGCTGGCAGGTGACAGCGAAGGACGGAAGCGAGGCGCTCGTCACCTATATCCAGACGCTCGCCCGCCCCAACTATCATAGCCGTCGCGTGCGTCTCAAAAATCTGAAGCCCGACGCAAATTATTGGCTGGAGGGTACCGGCGAAACCTATAGCGGCGCCGTGCTTATGAACGCCGGAATCCTCGTGCCGCCGATGAAGGGAGACTTCGTCGGGAAGCTGTATTATTTTGTGAAGGTGGAGTAAACCGCTGCGGCAGGGCTGCCAGTGAAGGCTGAGGATAAAAGCGCAGGCAGATTGCTGGTGAAGGCTGCAGATGGAATGGCAGCCGGATTGCCGTCTGGGAACGCGTATGTGGAAAACAGAATAAAATATATGAGGAATGCCTGCCGGAAGAGAATCCCTTCCGGCGGGCATTATTTTTGCCGCTTTGCGGCGGCGCGCTCCGGCGGGTATAAAAATTTCCAAAGCTGCAAATTTTTTTAATATCATCCCAACAAAATCCCTTTCCCGTTCATCTAATAGGTGTAATATGTAAAAAGAGATCCGGACCTCTCAGGAAAGAAGGGAAATTACAATGAATCTATTAATAAGAAAGGCAAAGAAGCGCGACAAGGCGGCGTTCCAGGAGCTGATGGAGGAGCAGACTAGGGCGATGTATAAGGTGGCGAAGGCAATCCTGAAGAACGATGAGGACGTTGCCGACGCTATGCAGGACACGGTGTTGGCGTGCTGGGAAAAAATCGACACCCTGCAGAAGGATAAATATTTTCAGACGTGGCTGATGCGCATTCTGATTAACAACTGCAATGCAATCTGGCGCCAGCGCGCGCGGACGATTGCCGGCGGGGAGGTGCCAGAGGCGGCATTCCCGGAGGACGGATATGCGAACGTGGAGTGGGAGCAGTTCTTAAACTGTCTCGATGAAAAATATCGCACCGTTATTGTGCTGTATTATGTGCAGGGCTTTAAAACCAGAGAAATTGCCGAAATCCTGGAGGTAAATGAAAATACCGTGAGGGGCAGGCTGGTGACGGCGAGGAAAAAGTTGGAGGTCCAGTATACGAGCGGCAGCAAGATCATACGGCAGGCTGACCTTATGGACAATAAGTTGTTTTGCATGGCGGAAAGGAGAGTTTGAGATGGGCAGATTTGAAGATATGATTCATGGGCTGCAGGAGGATATTGAGATTCCTAAGCAGGTATTAACAAAATATACAGACACATTTTCACAGCTTCCCGATAAGGGAGAGCGGCATTCGCATCGGACGATCTGGAAAAATGCATGGGTGGTAGCGGCAGCGGCGGTACTGGCGGTTGGTGCGGCCAGCGTTGGCGCAGCGGCGTATATACAGTGGAGCAGATCGCTGGAGGAGGGAATGCAGATAACGCCTGAGCAGCGCGAGGAGCTGGTGGACAATAAAATGTTGACAAATTATTCCGGCTCCGGAAAGTCCGTCACGCAGGGAGATGTTACCGTGACACTGCTGGACTGCATAGTCGGTAATTACAGTGCGTTTATTTCCTTTAAGGTTGAGGGATACCAGCCGCCAGAGGGGATGCAGCCGCAATTCGCCTACGCCTATGCGGAGGTGGATGATGATGGGGACGGCATATATGGAGGCAGCGAATCCTATGACTTTTATGATGGTCTGGTCTCGGATGAAAACGGCATGGCGGCTCATGCGGACGGCACGCCGGTGGAAGAAGGGGAGCAAAGCAGCTACGTGCTGGAGGACGGGAGCATGGAATATCAGATATGGCTGAACCGGGATAAAAGCGATTACTATATTGGCAGACCCATCCATGTGGAGCTGCAGGACCTTGGCTATTATACCGGAAAGGTAAGCGATGTGGAGGTTGAGGCAGAGGGAACCTGGAGCTTCGACTGGACGCTGCCGGGAAAGGATATGACGGAAACGTATACGCTGGATGCAGAACTGGGAGAGAGCGGCGCGGTAGTGCAGCAGGCGGAGCTTTCACCGCTGTCCGCGGTAATTCTGTATGACTTCCCGAAACAGGAAATGACCGAGACTGGAATCGGCGCGGACGGAGAAGAGACCGTGCATACAACCTATGTGGAACCGCCCATCTTTGCCGGAGTGCGCATGAAGGATGGAACGATCTCGCTTCTCTATGGCGGAGGCAGTCTGGGATACACGGAGGAAAATCCCGATATCTTCAAATATATGACAACCTTCCAGCGAGTGATAGACGTGGAGCAGGTGGCGGACCTTTTGTTTTGGAAATCCTATTCGGAAACGGACACGGTGCCTGCAGAAGAGGAATTCTATATTGTGCCGCTTGGGTAGAAAGAGGGGGGATTTTTTAATAAATAAAGCTGACAGCTTGACAAATTGAAAAAAGCACATCATAATTAACTTGAAAGTTATTTACTTAAAAGTTAATTATGATGTGGAGATGTAGGAAATGCAGGATATTTTCATAGGGAGAGAAAAAGAACTTGCTGACCTGAATGAAATGTATGCACAGCACAAATTTCAGCTGTTTGTATTATATGGGCGCAGGCGTATAGGAAAAACGACTCTGCTCAATGAATTTTGCAAAGATAAAGACAATATTTTTTATTCAGCAGAGCAAAGTAACGAAAAATTAAACTTGGAGAAATTTTCAGTACAGGTATTTCAATTTTACAATGAAACGAACCTGGAATCGTTTTCGTCCTGGACCAATGCATTATCATATATTGATGAACGTCAGAAAGATCAGAGATTGGTGCTTGTAATTGATGAATTTCCGTATCTTGTAAGAAAGAACCGGGCATTGCTTTCGGAATTTCAGCATTTGATTGATCACCGCCTGAAAAATGGTAATTTGTTTATTGTACTGTGTGGAAGTTATATGGGTTTTATGGAAAAGGAAGTGCTTGGCTCTCAAAGTCCTCTTTTCGGAAGAAGGACCGGGCAGCTTCACATGAAGCCCTTTAGCTATCAGACGGGTGCTGAATTTATGGAGGGATTTTCTGATGCAGAAAAGCTGGAATTATATGGAGCGTTTGGGGGAACACCTTTGTATCTGCAGCAGATTGAAAAAAATGAAACCTTTGAAGAAAATATCAAAAGAGCATTTTTAAAAAATACATCTTATTTGTACGAGGAACCGCTTCTGCTTTTGCGCCAGGAAGTGCAGGAACCTGGTATATACAGTGCTATTATTGAAGCAATTGCGAGAGGATATACAAAAGCTAATGAAATTTCGACAAAGATAGGTGAAGATGCTGCAAAATGTCTGAAATATATTAAAACGCTCTGTGAGTTGGGAATTCTTTATAAGGAAACACCTTTTGGTGAGAAAGAATCTTCCAGAAAGACACTTTATGGAATATCTGACTTTATGTTCCGATTCTGGTACCGGTATGTTTTTACAAACAGAACCCTGATTGAAACCGGTGCAGGAGATGTCGTATGGATAAAACGGATAGAACCGGATTATAGCAGCTATATGGGTCTTGTATTTGAAAAAGTATGCATGGATTATATGATAGCACAGAATGCAAAAGGCAAACTGCCTATTCTGTTTACGTCTATCGGAAGATGGTGGGGAACGGATCCGGTTACCAGAAAGCAGGTGGAAATAGACCTGATTGCAAACGATGGGAAGGATTATCTGATTGGCGAATGTAAATGGCGTAATGAAAAACTTGATCTGGCAGTGCTTTACGGACTGCAGAAGAAAGCGGATGTTTTCAATCCCAGAAGAACAAATACGTGGTTTATACTTTTTTCAAAAACTGGTTTTACACAGGCAGTGACGGAAGAAGCAGAAAAAAATGAGAATATTATTCTTGTGGACATCAGAAAATTAATGGAAATGCGTTAAAACGACTGGGTGATTATTGTGCCGCTGGGGTAGAAAGAGGGGGATTTTTTAATAAATTCCAGGATGTATTCAGAAAAATGCTGCAGGATGAATTACGAATCTGGAAGATTCCCAGCTTCAATATTCTGAATGAAGAAATGGCAAAACAGAAGCAGTTTATGATATGATTTGGGGAGAATGACCGGACTTTGGAGGCTATCCGGTCATTTTTGCCCGTGGCTTATGATTAAAACAGGTATTTTATATCCAAATCGGGGAAAGCAATGATCGGCGCGGGAACAGCCGGATGTTCGGCGATCATTTTCTCCATCCAGACCATGTTGTACCAGGTGCCGAATTTGTAGCCGCACTTGTGGAATTCTCCGACCATATCAAAGCCGATGTGTGCATGAAACCGCACGCTGTTGTCGTCCAGATGCTCGTCCGGGATTTCCGGGAGACCGATGCAGGCATTCAGGCTGAGAATGTTCTGCGCCCGGGAGATTTCCTCGATTTTTTCATAGAGCATTTTCCCGATGCCCATTTTGCGGCAGTCCTCGCGCAGGTAAATGCTTGTCTCCACAGCCCAGTCATAAGCCGCTCTGCCGACGAAGGGACCGGTGTAGGCGTAGCCGAGAAGCTCGCCGTCCTTTTCCGCGGCAATATACGGGTAACGCTGCAGCGTTTTGCGGATGCGGTTTTGAAATTCCTCTAATGTCGGCACGTCATATTCAAAGGTGATCGCCGTTTTTTCTACATAGGGTGTGTAAATATCTAAAAGCTGCTGCGCGTCATCCGGTGTGACGGCGCGGATGCAAATATCTTTTCTGTTTATCATGCGGATTCCTTTCTGAATTTCTGTAGTATATAGCATAATTTTTTTGACAGAACAGGGGGCGTGCTTCCGGTAAAAAGGGTGCAGGCGCAGCGGCTCCGTTTGTGTCAGAAATAAGTATATGCCTAGTATATACAATATGCAAGCGTGATTTTCATTGACAAGGGTGGAAAAACTGGATATTGTAAAAGAAAGAATACACTTTCGGATGCGGAGCGTCTGAAAAAATTTTGAGCGGGCAGGAATGACCGGCGGAAATGAGGAAACGTATGGAAAAGAATGAAAAATGGCTCGATTGGGCGGTAGAGCTGCAGAGCATCGCACAGGCAGGTTTATTTTATGGAAAAGACAGCTTCGATCTGGAGAGATACGGGCGTATCCGGGAGATTGCTGCGGAAATGCTCAGCTATAAGACGGAAATTCCGCTGGAAAAGGTGAAGGATTTGTTCTGCGGCGACGTGGGTTATCAGACGCCAAAGCTTGATACGCGCGCAGCGATTTTTAAGGACGATAAAATTCTTCTTGTAAAAGAGAAAAACGGAACCTGGTCATTGCCGGGCGGCTGGGTGGACGTCAATGTATCCGTGAAGGAAAACATCATAAAAGAAGTAAAGGAAGAGGCCGGGCTGGACGTCACCGTCGATCTCGTGATCGCGGTGCAGGATCGCGAAAAGCACAACCTTCCAATCTATGCCTATAAGATCTGCAAGGTGTTCGCGCTCTGCTCCGTCACCGGCGGTTTCTTTAAGGAGAATATTGAAACTGTGGAGAGCCGCTATTTTGGCAGGGACAAGCTGCCGCCGCTCGCGCAGGAAAAGAATAACGAGGAGCAGATTTTGATGTGTTTTGAAGCGTATCACGCGGAGAACTGGAAGACGCTGATTGATTAAGAGGGAGACTTTTATGAGACGCAAAGACAGAGAAGTAACGGATTTCGAGGAATTAATTGCGATCATGAAAAAATGCGATGTGTGCCGTATCGCTCTGAACGACGGCGGCTATCCTTATATATTGCCGCTCAATTTTGGGCTGGCGGTGAAGGATGGCAGGGCGGAGCTTTATTTTCACGGCGCACCGGATGGCACGAAGTATGAGCTGATGCGGCAGGACAGCCGGGCGGGCTTTGAGATGGACTGCGGACACGAGCTGTGGTGCGGGGAGGATAACTGCAGTTGTACGATGGATTATGAGAGCGTGATCGGGCGCGGACATATTGAGATGGTTCCCGATGAGGAAAAGCTTGCGGCGCTGCGGATTCTCATGGAGCATTACCGCGAAGGGGATTTCCCGTTTAATCCGGCGGTTGTGGCGAAAACCAGGGTATTTAAGCTCGTTGTCGAACAGATGACCGGGAAAATTCACGACAAAAAGAGGCGCAGCCATGCAGAGCAGAGAAAGCAAAAATGAGATATCTGCCGCCCGGGGAAATTTTCCGGGCGGTATTTTCACTCCGTCACTTCCGCCGGATTTACATGCACCATAATATGTTTAATTTTCGGAAAACTCTGCTCGATATCATCATGCACCGTCTCGGCAACCTTGTGCGCTTTCCAGAGCGGATAGGAGCCGTCCACAAGAATTTCGATATCCACATATATTTTGTTGCCGAATATACGCGTCTGGAGCAGGTCAAGCCCAAGCACATTGGGATTTTTCATTGCGCAGTCGCGAATCTGGCCTTCCGTTTCCTCGTCGCAGGAATGATCTACCATCTTATCAACCGCATCCTTGAAAATATCAAATGCTGCTTTCACAATAAACACGAAAATAACCAGGCTGGCGATGGAATCCATGATCGGGAAGCCTAGCCTTGCGCCTGCGATACCGATGAGCGCGCCGACGGAAGAAAAGGCGTCGGAGCGGTGATGCCAGGCGTCCGCCATCAGAGCGCTGGAATCAATTTTTTTCGCGTAGAACCTGGTGTACCAGAACATCATTTCCTTCACCGCGATGGAAATAACGGCGGCAGCCAGCGCCAGAATACCCGGTACCTGCAGATTGCTGTAATCGCCGCGCAGAATGTCCTGCAGTGCATCCGCACCAATACCGAGTCCGGTGATAAAAAGTACCATTGCGAGGACGATAGCGGCGACACACTCCATCCGCTCGTGCCCGTAGGGGTGTTCGCGGTCGGATTCCTTCGATGCAAGCCGGATGCCGATGATCACCACAATCGTGCTGAACACATCGGACGCGGAATGAACGGCGTCGCTGATCATTGCGCTGGAATGCGCGAAAACTCCGGCAAACAGTTTGAAAACGGCGAGCAATGCATTTGCTGCGATCGTTACAGCCGATACCTTGTTGGCGGTTTTCTGAAAATCATTTTCCTGTGCGATTCTGTTTTTCTCCATATCAGTTACCTCCCAAAGATAAGATAGCTCTATGGCACTAAATATATGTGGGGTTTTCGAAGAATTGCTTTTTTGAATAAAAAAACACCCACGAATCAGTATAAGCAACAACTGTCCCGTGGATGAAGCTTCCACTGTCACGCATGTGACCCGACTCCACAGCAATCCGCTGCGGTCTGCTCAGTTTGTACTGTAGATTTATATGCAGTGCAAAGAGTTATTGTAGAATAGCACGGATGCCAGTATTTGTCAACAGGTTAGTCCAGACTTTTTGAAAGTTAGTCTGGACTTTTTGAAACAAAATGTTATAAAAACAAATCTGGTAAAAAATAAAGAAAATTAATATCATAAACAGTTGACATTAAAGCACATATCATATATAATACAACTCAAAAGAAAGGAGGAAGAGTATGACGGGCATTTATTTATTACCTTTTTTGGCGGCAGCGGTTCTTTGCGATTTATACCAGAGAAAGATACCAAATGCCCTGATCATGGCCGGACTGATTACAGGTGCGGCGTATCAGTGGAGCGCGAAAGGTCCGCCGGGGATGTTTGCATATGCAGGCGGAGTATTACTTCCTCTGCTGATTCTTGGCATCCTGCACTATTTTCGGATGCTTGGGGCGGGCGATATAAAACTTCTTATGATGTCGGGCGGATTTTTCGGCGCGGCAGGAAGTCTGAAATGCATCTGTTTATCTTTTCTTGCTGCCGGGGCTCTATCTCTGGCAGTGCTTGTCAAACACCGTATTCTGAGGCGGCGTCTGAACTATTTTGTCCAATATATAAAAAAAATCCGGCAGGGAGGGAAATGGACTCCCTATATCCAGGAACGGGAAAATCCGGCATATCTTTATTTTTCCATTCCGGTTCTCATTGGAAGTCTGCCGTTGATGGGAGGATTTTTATGAAGAAACAAAAGTTTGCTATTTTAGATATGGAAGAAACGTATGCGTACAATCTGATGGAATACCTGTCGGAGCGGCAGAGCATGCCTTTTGAGACACTGGTATTCGGCAGTGTGGAAAGTCTGCGGGCATATGCGCAGCAGAATACGCTGGATTTGCTGCTTGTTTCCGCAAAAATGATGTGTGAGGAAATCAGGCATATGAATATCCGCAGGATCATGGTACTCTCCGAGGGCGAGGCGCCTAGGGAATATGAGGACTGTCCGGCGGTATACAAATATCAGTCGTCGGAGAGTCTGGTTGCGGAGGTGATGAGCTGCTATGCGCGTCAGGAAGTTCCGCCGCAGCAGGAGCTTGCCCTGAAGCGCCGCGTAAAGATATGTGGAGTATACTCCCCTGTCAGCCGCTGCGGAAAAACCTGCTTTGCGCTGACGCTCGGACAGATACTGGCACAGCACCAGTCTGTACTTTACATCAATCTGGAGGATTATTCCGGTTTTTCCTCGCTGCTGGATCGTCAGGCATCGTCGGATATTTCCGATGTCATGTATTTTTTGCGCCAAAATCGTGGAAACGTTGTTTTAAAGCTGAATGCTGCCATGCAGAAGCTTGGCGGCATGGATTACCTGCCGCCTACGCCCTGCTCGCAGGATTTGCGGGAGATCAATCTGGCGGAGTGGATACAGCTTTTAAATGAGCTGGTTTCGTTCAGTGCGTATGAGACGATAATTCTTGATATCGGACAGCCGATCGGCGAGGTGTTTTCGCTGCTTTCACAGTGCGGCGTCATTTATACGCCGGTCTGCGAGGATACGGTGTCGAAAGCGAAAATTGCGCAGTATGAAAACCTGTTGAGGGAAATGGATTTTGAGGAAATCCTGGAAAAATCACGCAGAATGGTGCTGCCATTCTGCGCGCCGGTGATGCAGGGAGAATATTTTCTGGAACAGCTGACGGACGGACCGATGGGAAATTTTGTGCGCGAGATGCTGGAGGAGGAAGCGTATGGAGCGGGAGCAGGCGGAATTTAAGGAACTCCACGGCAGATTGATGGAGCTTCTGGATACCGGGCGCGATATCAGTGACGGAGAAATCTATGAGCAGATAGACCGGTTACTGCTAAGGAAGGACGATGGGGCGTACCGGAGCCTGCGCAGGCGGGATGCACTGCGCACGGAGCTGTTCAATTCCGTGAGAAAGCTGGATCTTTTGCAGGAGCTTGTGGACAATGATCAGGTAACAGAGGTTATGGTGAACGGTCTGGACGGTATTTTTATCGAGCGCTCCGGACGGGTGGAAAAGTGGGAAAAGGGTTTTACCTCACAGGAAAAAATTGAGGATCTTGTGCAGACGATCGCCGGGAGGAGTAACCGTATCGTAAACGCTACGGTGCCGATCGTGGACGCCCGTCTGGAAAACGGGGCGCGTGTGAACATGGTGCTTCCGCCGGTTGCCATAAACGGTCCGATCATTACCATCCGTCAGTTTCCCAAAAGACCGATTACCATGCAGCAGCTCGTTGCGTGGGGCGCTGTTACGGAGGAAGCCGTGCAGTTTCTGCGCAGGCTGGTAATTGCCGGATACAATATTTTCATCAGCGGCGGCACCGGCTCCGGCAAGACCACATTTTTAAATGCGCTGTCAGATTTTATCCCAAAGGATGAGCGCATCATCACCATTGAGGACAATGCGGAACTGCAGATACAGGGTGTTTCCAACCTCGTCCGGCTGGAGGCGCGCAGGGAAAACACCCAGGGCGAGCACGCCATCACCATCCGCGACCTCATTCGCGCGAGTTTGCGTATGCGGCCGGACAGAGTTATCGTAGGCGAAGTGCGCGGAGAGGAGACGATCGACATGATCCAGGCGATTATATGTACTATATAACAATTATATATATAACGTGTATAAGGATGGAAAATATAGATTAGATGTTAGTGATTTCATGAGCTGTCACTGATATGATTTTATCACTTGTCAGCA